>JAQBHE010000302.1:0-4914 GCA_032128015.1 Holophagae bacterium | reverse complement strand
CGTCTGCGGCTGCTTGGGCGTCTTTTTCCTTGACGTGACTCGCAAGTCTGCGCAGAATCGGGCGAAAGCACCCGAGTCTCGGAGGGCGGCACCCATCCCAGACACGCGCTCGACAACTTTTTGGGAGATGACAATGGATCGGAACGAACACCTTCGCCGATTGCGCGCGATGCTGTCTCAAGTGGCACCGCAGAGCCAGCTGGAGTCTCTCGGCGATCAACCTCAGCTCGAGGCTCATGGCTTGACCGAGCAGGATTTCGATCTCGCTACCTCTGGACTGAGGGCGCTCAATGAGGCCGGAACGCTCGAGACCACGGCCGAGACGATCACCGACGAGCAGATGAATGTGCTCGAGGCGATCATTCTTCCCCGCGAGCGACCGGTTGTCGATGTCATCAACAACACGTTTCGGTCGCCGCCGAAACCCTGGGGGCACCTGGGTCGCGGCGAGGCGAAGAAGCGATTGCAGCAGGCGATCCCTTCGATCGGCCGAATCGAACTGCCGAACCATCCCCAGATTCCGTACGGAGGCACGGGGTTTGTCGTCGGACCGAATCTGCTGATGACCAACCGGCACGTCGCTGAGATCTTCGCGAGCGGTTTGGGCCGAAAGAACCTGATGTTCAAGCCAGGCCAGTCCGCTGGGATCGACTTCAAGCAGGAAGCTCGTCCGGCCCGGGGGGAGAGACCTCGAGTGCTCCTGGTGCGGAAGGTAGTCATGATCCATCCTTTCTGGGACATGGCGCTGCTGCAGGTGGATGGGCTGCCCGATGGACATCCGGCCTTGGCGCTGTCGACCACGTCGGCCGAAGATCTGGATGGTCAGGACATCGCCATCATCGGGTATCCGGCACAGGATCCGCGCAATCAGGTCGGCCTTCAGAATCGAATCTTCCGCAGTACCTTCAATGTCAAGCGGCTGCAGCCAGGCAAGCTCAAACAGCGTGAGGCATTGAATAGCTTTGGTCATCGGGTGGACGCGGTCACCCACGATGCGTCCACGCTCGGAGGCAACTCGGGTTCCGCCGTGGTTCATGTCGCAACGGGTCAGGTGATCGCGCTGCACTTCGCGGGCATCTACCTCAAGGCCAACTATGCGGTCCCCACGTTCGAACTAGCACGCGACAACCGTGTGGTGGACCAGGGAGTCAACTTCGCGAAGCCGGTGCCGGAAGCGACCAACGATTGGAGGCGGTTCTGGGATGTCGCGGACGGCGGCAACGAGGAGACCTCCGCGGGTGAAGATGCTGGTTCTGCTACACCGAATGCTTCGATTCAGGCGGCGCCCGTTCGAGCGGTTCAGGTCGGCCAGGCAACCACCTGGACCATCCCGCTGCAGGTAACCGTGACTCTTGGGACGCCAACGATAGCGGCCGGGGTGCCTGCGGTCGTCGCAGCTGCGGTGTCGACGCCAGCGGCCCTGGACGAAGGGCTATTCGGAAAACCGTCTCAGGCGGTGATCGACGAGGCGTACTCCAAGTTCTCGGTCGCCAGCTTGGGCGATCCGGGGTTTGGCTGGGCGAACGCATTGAATGCAGCCGACGCCAGCCATCTGGCATACCAGGGCGACTCGGCAGTCACCGGTCAAGCGCTCAGCAAGTGGCGCCTCGACACCTGCGATCCCTTTCACATCGGCAGCACAGATGGATTTGTGGCGTCCAGTCCGAACGCGATCCTGGTCTCGTTTCGCGGGACGGCTCAGGCCGCCGACTGGCTCGCGAACCTGAAGGTTGTTGCGTCGACGCAGCCATACGGAACGGTCCATCGTGGCTTTCTGATGGCGTTCCGTTCGGTGAAGCAGCGCCTCGAGGAGTTGCTGGAGTCGATTGGAACCGATGGCAGAGAAGTCATCTTGACCGGGCACAGTCTAGGCGGCGCCATTGCAGCGATTGCGGCGGCGGAGTGGCATGAACGCCTGCCGGTGTCAGCGGTCTACACCTACGGTCAGCCTGCGGTGGGACGCAGGGACTTCAGGACCTTCATGAATCAGAACTACGCCGAAAGCTTCTTCCGGTTCGTGAACGATGACGACATCGTGCCGCGCATCCCGCCCGGCTACGTGCACTTCGGAAAGCTGTTCCATTTCAGCCCGCGTGGACGGGTCAGCAACGAGTCGCTCGCGGCTTCCGGAACCGAGGAAGACACGCCGACGATGACGGCGGACGAGTTCCGGAGCTTGCAGGCCTCCCTGGAGTCGGCACAGTCGGCGAACACGACGGAGGGGGTAGGGCTCGAAGGCTTCTTCCCGAGCTTCTCCGACCACGGCATCGTCCGGTACTTAGGCCAGATACTCAAGCAGCTGTAGCGGGATTGTGGCTGCCACCACTCCGCAGCGAGGTCGCAGTGGTGCAGCGCGGCTTTTTCTAGGTTTCGAGCGGCCTCCGCCACACCGGTCCGCCCAGCGCCGAGAAGCCGGCGATGCCGGCGACGTGCGGCTCGATCACCAGGTCGGTGGAGCCGAGGGGACGGCGCAGCGCCAGTTCGACGATGCAGCTCTCCCCCGGGTCGAGGTCTCGCGGCAGCGGCAGCCAGCGCTCCTCCGCCGCCAGGTCGCGCCCTTCCGACCACATCTCGAAGCCGAGGAGCACTCCGCCCGGTCCCCGCGATGCGGCGAGCCAACGTGCGTCACCTCGGTTCGTGAGCTCGATGGCAAGCCGTCGACGCTCGCCGGGAGGCCACGGCGGCTCGGCGCCGCGGACCTCGACTGTGCCTGCCACCCGACTCCAGGTCAGGGTGGTGGGGCGCGCTCTCTCATCGATCGCGGGTCCCAGCGGCGGCGCGTTCGCGAGCTCGCGACACGCCGCGACAATGGCGTCGGCGGCGCGCGCCGGTTGATGGTGTTCGGCGACGTGGCGGCGGGCTGCGTGGCCGCGCTCGGCCAGGCGTTCGCGATCGGTCGCCAGGTCGGTGATCGCTGCCACCAGGGCCGGCACCTCGTCGTCGCCGAGCGGTATCTTGACCGCCACCTCGTCGGGCAGGTCGGCGAACTGGCCGTAGTCGGAGACCAACGCCGTCCGTCCGACCGCGAGTACTCGGAGCAAGGCGGCGGAGGTCTCGCCGGCCGACGGGTAGCGCAGGCATAGGCAGACATCGCAGGCCGCGATCGCTGCCTCGAAGTCCGCGAACGGCACGTAGCCCATGCGGTGAACGCGATCGCCGATCCCGGCGCTCTGGGCCTCGAGCTCGATGTCGACGTCGGACTCCGCCTGGCCGGTCACCAACAAGTGCGCGCCGCGCAGCGCCGGCGAGGCGAGCGCCTCGATCACCTTGTGGGTGCGCTTGATCCGGGTCTGGAAACCGAAGCTACCGAGCACCAGCGAAGCGCGCTCGAGACCGTAGCGACGTCGGATGTCGAGGATTCGCTCCGGCGCGGGTGGCGGCGGCAGCGGCACCGCCATCGGCACCTCGTGAATCCGCAGCTCGGGATCTTGCTCGCGCAGACGTTCGGCCACCCAGGAGTTGTGGACCAGGACGCCGCGCTGCGAGCGCAGCAGCGACCGATTCATCGGCAGCTCGAACATCGCGGCATTGCCGTGGATGCCGCGCAGGCGTGGCCGTCCCATGATCTCGCCGAGCCAGCCGTGATCGCGACGGAGCTGATCGAGGTAGTCCGAGAACCGTGACTCGGGAAAGGTGCGGCCGAGGTGGAAGTGATGCAGGACGTAGTCGTGCAGGGTCATCACCCCGGGGTGCTCGATCGCCGCCTCCCAAACCTGCCGGTGGTACTGGTTGTTGCCCATCTGGTACACCGGCAGCCGGCGCGGGTCTTGGGACGCCTCGCTCAAGGGGACGCAGCGGAAATCGCGGAGGATCCCGGGATCGATGTCGGCGCCCTCGAGCATTGCGACCCGTAAGTCGGCGCGCGCGTCGAGGTAGGGCAGGAGGTCGGCGCTGTAGTCGGCGATGCCCGAGGCCACCGGCGGCAGTGGCGAGACCCAGTCGAGAAGCAGCGGCGCGGTCATCGCGATGCGCCACCCAGCCAGCCCAGCTCGTCGAGGCGGGCGGCCGCGACCTCGCGGAGCGTCGCGGTGTCGCCATCGTCGACGCCGAGGTCGGAGAGGGCAGCCGCCACCTGGGTGAGGACTCGGGCTTCGATGTCGCCCGGATCGAAGGCCACGAGCTTCGACGCCGGCTGCGGGGCGGGCGCCTCGAGGGCGTGACGCGCGAGCTCGAGGTAGCCGTCGACCACCGCGCGCGGCGAATGGTGGCTGTCCACCCAGGCTCTGCCGCGGGCGCCTCGCGCCTCCCGGCTCTCGGGCTCGGCGGCGAGCGTTCGCAGTGCTTCGAAGACCCAGGCCTCTTCGTCGCGGCCGATCGGCACTGGGATCACCACGCTCTCGGGGAGCTCGGCGGCGGGACCGTCGGCGGTGACCAGGGTCGGCCGGCCGAGGGCGAGCAGCCAGAGCAGGGTATAGGAAGTCTCGCCGGCCGACGGGAAACGGAGGTTGATCCCGACGTCGACCATCGCCATGGCGTCGAGGAACGCGGTTTCGTCGAGCCGGCCGGTGACCACGACGCCTTGGCCGAGCTCGCGGGCGAGTAACCGGTCGAGGTCGTAGTAGGGCGAGACCTCGCCGGCGATCAGCAGTCGCGCCCCCGGTTGCTCGGCGCGAAGGCGCTGGAAGGCCCGCAGGGTTGGCTCCAGCCGCTTCGCCGGGGTCACCAGCCCGAAGGTGCCGGCGACAAAGGCCTCGCGATCGATTCGGAGGCGCGCTCGCGCTGCGTCGGGGTCGCGCCCGCGCCGCACTCGTTCGAGGTCGACCGCGCTCGGGACTACGCCTACCAGCTTGTCGGGGCGGCTCGCGAGCACGCGTTTGCGGGTGGTCTGGTTGTGTACCAAGACCCCGCGCGCGGCGTCGACCACCCGCTCGAACAGCGGATAGGCGAAGAGGTCGATGGGGAACTCTGGATCAG
>JAQBHE010000301.1:0-3955 GCA_032128015.1 Holophagae bacterium | reverse complement strand
GAACGATCGCCATTTCGACGCGGTGCCCGGCCTCGAACGCATCGCCTGGTAGCCCCCTTCAGGATCAGCCAGAAGTGACAGGCACCGAAACACGTGTCGCCTCACGCGACACTTGTTTCGGTGCCTGTCACTTTCCGCTGCGGGCCTTGCCGACGAACTCTCGGATCTGCTCTTTGACGCTGGCCATAGGTGCTCTCCTCCTCCCCGATTCTACCCCTTCGCGAGGGATGCCGTCGGGTGACTTGGGCGCAGCCGGGTGTGACTCGGAAGGGAACCACATCGCCGGGCGAGGGTCTTTTGCTTCTACTTCGTGAGCGACCTGATATTCGCACCGCAGGCGCACTCACAGGGCATGCCGCGTCAGTAGCAAGCGCTCCTTATGCTGTGTCCCCGGTCGACGCGTCACCACCGATCGGCTCCGACTCCTCGGCTTCCGCTAGGGCACCGGTATAGAAACCCGGCGTGTTCAGCAGTCGGGCTCGGTAGCTGTAGATATCGTCCAGGCTCTTCAGTGCTACCCGGTCTTCCTTCTTCTCGGAATTGTCAAAGAGCCCGAGGTACTTCGTGCTCGAGTTGAAGTGGAGACGAGCCAAAGGTTTGCGGTTGTTGTCGTCGAGAAGGATTCCAAAGTAACTGCGCACGTCGCGAGCAACGATTCGGTCCGCCGCCACTGACTCCCTCAGGATCGACTTCACGATAAAGAAGCCCTCGAGCTCCTCGGCGGACGTCACAACCTCGTCGGCGGGTTCTGACGCATCGGGACCGGCAAGAACGTCTGGGGCAGGCTGTCTGGTCGCACCATCCAACGCGCTTCTAAGGCGGTCCTGGACTTGGTCCCTGATGAAGTCGCGGAGGGCATCGCGAACCAGCACTTCGAACTGTTCGCGGACGGACTGAGTAAAACGCAAGGTCGTCACTCGCGTCGCCATCAACCGTACGAAATCCTCATCGGGAAACTCAAGCTGCTGTGCTAGCACCTTCTTGATTTCGCGGGTGTATTTCAGCTCGCCGGCACTCGCGAGGATGGCGTCTTGGTCGAAGTGAACCTTTGTGAGCTTCTTGAGTTGCTCGACGACTTCGGGCCGCATATTCAGCAGGTCGAACTCGAGGAACGGCTTCTCGTCCATTCGGTTCGGCTTTTCGAGGTCGGAGAAGAACCGATAGCGGACACCATCCGTGCAAATCGCGAAGCGCGCATCCGTGACCGTGAAGTAACGGAACAGCTGAGACATCACCGCCGTGTCGAGAGAAGTTCCGACGGCCTTGCACTCGATGAGAATCGCCGGAAGGCCGTCACGCATAATCACGTAGTCGACCTTTTCACCCTTCTTGATGCCTACGTCTGCCGTGAACTCGGGTACGACTTCGGTTGGATCGAAGACGTTATATCCGAGCGCATTGATGAATGGCATTACCAGTGCGTTCTTGGTCGCCTCCTCGGTGGCCAGGCGATCGGCTTGCTCGGCGGCACGGTCTGCGATGGCTCGGAGTTGTTCGACGAGTTCCATGACACCCCTCCCCCTATAGCTGCTGACCTTGTGTGCGACCGTGTTCGCCTATCGCCATCGTACACCTCGGACGCTCCGGTCATTCTCTTTTCGAGCCGTGAGGCCTGGTTGTCCCGGCGCGCTCAGTCCAACGAGCGCGACACCATCAGCTTCTTCGCCCGCATCGGAGCCACCATCCGATAACCCTCTTCCAACAAATCCTCGACCACTCCCCAGTCGACCTTGCCATCCACCCGGATCCCGACCCAGCCGCTCGGACCGACGTAGGGCGGCACGAAGAACACCTCCGGATCGAGCGCGACCAGTTCTTCCTGGGTGTCGAGTGTGGCCTTGCACCACAACCCGATCCGCCCATCGCCGTGGTGGTTGTTGGCGAAGCTGGCGAAGGTCTTCTTGCCGCCCCAGAAGGTCGGCGCGCCGTGGGAGATGCGCTCCGCGGTCTCGGGCCACTGGGCGATGATCTTGCGGATCCGGTCGAGCGGATCTTTTCTCATTGCCACGATCGTTCTTCTTGGATGTTCGGTGGTCGTGGTCGTCAGTTTATCTCGGGGCGAATATGGGCTAGGAACCTGCGCCGTAGGAGTCGTCTCGCCGCCGTGCTCTCGTTCGAGCGCGGCGGGTTTGCCGGCGTTCCCGCTCGGTCGTCGGCCGCCCAAGCTCGGCCGCTACCCCCAGAGGAACCCGAAGTCGTCGATGAACGCGGCAGTCGCTCCTCGCCACTAGACCACGGCTGCCATCCCTGGTGCCATAGGCGGGCCGATCGTGCGACGCGACGCTCGATCGCTCCGGCTTCGAGCCCAATCCAGACACAGGAGGTCCACATTGGTGGATATTACGCCGTAGTTACGCTACCATCCAAGAATGCCGGAACCCTCCGACAAGGCGGCCAGGGCCGCCGGACTCCCCCACCAACGCGACCTCGGCTGGATCGACGATCTCGGCTGGAACGAAGCCACGAACGACGGATCCGCGCTCGACGCCAAGGTCCTCGACACCAACATCTTGAGTCGCGGCTACCTCTCCCCGGGTGCGCGCAAGGAACGGCTGCGTGAGCGTCACTTCGAGCACCCGATCCACCGCTCCGCGCGCCCCTACTCCGAGCTGCGGGTGGCGTCGTCGTTCTCGTTCTTGCGCGGCTCGTCGCTGCCCGAGGACCTGGTGCAGCGCGGTGCCGAGCTCGGGCTCGGCGCGGTGGCCTTGCTCGACCGCAACGGGGTCTATGGCGCGCCGCGCTTCTACCGCGCGGCCAAGGACGCCGGACTGCGAGCTCTGGTCGGCGCCGAGGTGGTGCTCGACGCGCCGTCTTTCGGCATCCCCTACCACGCCACAAACAGGCGGACCGGCACCAGCACCGCCAATGCGGCCACGACCACCGACCGCGAGATCCGCCTCGCCATCCTGGTGCGCGACCGCACCGGCTACCGCAACCTGTGCCGCCTCTTGACCGCCGGCGCGCTCGGTCACCCCAAGGGCGAAGCGCGGGTGGACCGCGACACTCTCGCCGCTCATAGCGCGGGACTCCACGTTCTCCTCGGCGCCGGCGACTGTGACCCGGTCGCCCACGCCCTGGCGACCGCCGGTGCTGACGCCGCGCGCGCACAGGCCGAACGGCTCGCCGCGCTTTTCGATCGCCGCGTCCACTTCGAGCTCGAGCGCCACGGCCGCCGCGACGAGGAGCATCGCAACCGCGCGCTCCTCGACCTTGCTCACCGGCTGCGTCTGCCCATCGTCGCCACCAACGGCGTGCGCTACGCCACTGAAGACGACAAGCGGCTGTTCGACCTGATGACCGCAATCCGCCACCACACCCAGCTCGACTCCGCTGGCGCCCTGCTGGACGCCCAGCGCCAGCGTCACTTGAAGGGTGCGGAGGAGATGCACCGGCTGTTCGCCGACCAGCCCCAAGCGCTCGACGCGAGCTTCGAGCTCGCCTCGGAGCTCGACTTCACCCTCGCCGATCTCGGCTACCGCTTCCCCGAGTACCCGCTGCCCCGGGGCGAGACCCCGATGTCGTACCTGCGCCAGCTCGCCTGGAACGGTGCCCGCTCGCGGTTTCGCCCGCTGACCGCCAAAGCGCAGGCGCAGATCGAAAAAGAGCTGGCGATGATCGAGAAGCTCGACCTCGCCGGCTACTTCCTGATCGTCTGGGACATCGTCCGCTTCTGCATCGAGCACAACATTCTCGCCCAGGGTCGCGGCTCGGCGGCCAACAGCGCGGTGTGCTACGCGCTTCGGATTACTGCCATCGACCCGGTGAAGATGGACTTGTTGTTCGAGCGTTTTCTGTCCGAGGAGCGCGGCGAGTGGCCCGATATCGACCTCGACCTGCCGTCGGGCGACCAGCGCGAGAAGGTGATCCAGTACGTCTTCAAGCGCTACGGCCGGCACGGCACCGCGATGACCGCCAACGTCATCACCTATCGCGACCGGCTGGCGGCGCGCGAGAC
>JAQBHE010000300.1:0-5256 GCA_032128015.1 Holophagae bacterium | reverse complement strand
GCGACCTGCTTGATCGCGCTATTGGCAAGATCGCCGGCCCCGGGTCGCCAGGCCGCGAAGCCGCGCTCCGGGCGCTCGCCGGCGAAGCGATAGAAACGCTCGCGGTCCTCGCCGCCCTCGCCCGAATTGCTCTTGCCCCCGAGCCGGTTCATCGCCACCGCCAGGGCTTCGTGGGCCTCGCTCGAGATCGCGCCGTGGCTCATCGCCTGGGTGCAGAAGCGGACGGCGATCTTGGCCGCCGGCTCGACTTCTTCGAGGGCGAGCGGGGCCGCCGCGCGCCGCCAGCGCAGCAGGTCGCGAATGCTGGTGGGCGGCCGCCCCTCGACCTCCGCGACGTACGTCGAGTATGCCGCCGGGCTCTGACTGCGCACCGCCTTGTGCAGGTGCTTGAACACCTGCGGGTTCATGGCGTGGTACTCGCCGTTCTTGCGGAAGCGATAGATCCCGCGATCGGGCAGGCGGTCTTCCTCGCCTTCCTCGCCGTGGTGCGCCGAAGCGTGGAAGCGGGCGATGTCGAAGGCCAAGTGCTCGAGCTTGAGGCCGCCGATCCGGCAGGGCGTGCCGGTGAAGTAGCGGTCTACCAGCGCTTGGTCGAGCCCGATGATCTCGAAGATCTGTGCGCCCTGGTAGCTCGCCACCGGGCAGATCCCCATCTTCGACATGATCTTGAGCAGCCCCTTCTCGATCGCCCGCCGATAGTGGGTGAGCGCCTCGGTTCCGGTGATGCCGGTGCCGCGGGGGTCGGCGGCAGCGAGCGCCGCCACCGACTGGTAGGCGAGCCAGGGATGGACCAAGGTGGCGCCGTAGCCGATCAGGCAGGCGAAGTGGTGGTCTTCGCGCACCTCGCCGCTGTCGCAGATCAGGCTCGCTTGCATGCGCTTGCGGGTCTCGACCAGGTGGTAGTGCGCAGCGGCGATCGCGAGCAGCATCGGCGCCGGGGCAGTCTCGGGTCCTCCGTCGCGATCGCTGAGCACGAGCAGGGCGCAGCCGTCGTCGACCGCGCGCTCGCACTCCGCGCATACCCGCTCGAGCGCGGATTCGAGTGCCCGGGCGCCGCCTTCGACCGGATAGCGAGTGCTGATCCGGCGGCAGGGGAATGCCGGCGACGTCGCGCTCAAGTTCTCGATGAACGCCAGCTCCGCCGGGCTGAGCACCGGCGACGGGAACTCGATCAAGCGCGCGAAGTCCTCGCGCTCGTCGAGCAGCGGTCCCCAGGGTCCGGTGGCGGTGGCGAGCGACATCGCCAGGCGCTCGCGCAACGGGTCGATCGGTGGGTTGGTGACCTGAGCGAAGCGCTGCTTGAAGAATCGAAACAACGACTGCGGCTCGGCGGACAGCACCGCCAGCGGGGTGTCGTCGCCCATCGAGCCGATCGGCTCTTTCGATTCATAGAGCATCGGCTCGAGCAGCTGGTTGAGGTCTTCCCGGCCATACCCGAACAAGCGCTGGACCGCAGCGAGGTCGGCGGCCGCGCCAGCGTCGGCGGGCGTCTGGGGGTCGTCGAGCGGCCGGCGCTTGGCGCGCACCCGGTGGCTGTTGAGCCAGCGCCGGTAGGGTCGGGCGCTTGCCACCTCGCGCTTGATCGTGGCGTCGTCGAGGAAGCGGTGCTGCTCGGTGTCGACCGCGAGCATCTGCCCCGGTCCCAGGCGGCCTTTCTTCACGATCGATTCGGTCGGCTTGGCGACCACGCCGGTTTCAGAGCCGACGACAATCGAGCCGTTGGCGGTGATCCAGTAGCGCTGTGGCCGCAGACCGTTGCGGTCGAGCCCGGCGATCGCGAACCGGCCGTCGGTCACCACCACTGCCGCCGGCCCGTCCCACGGCTCCATCAGGCCGCCGTGGTACTCGTAGAACGCCGCGACATCAGGCTCGAGGTCGCGACGGTTCTCGTGGGCCTCAGGGATCATCATCATCAGCGCGTGAAGCGGCGATCGTCCGGAGATCACCAACAGCTCGAAGACGTTGTCGAGGGCCGCGGAATCCGAAGCGCCCTCCTGGACGATCGGCAGCAGCTCCTCGATATCGTCGCCCCACACGCTCGAGCGCAGCTCCCGCTCGCGGGCCCGCATCCAGTTGAGGTTGCCGAGCAGAGTGTTGATCTCGCCGTTGTGGGCGATCAACCGAAACGGCTGCGCCAGCTGCCAGGTGGGGAAGGTGTTGGTGCTGTAGCGCTGGTGGAAGACCGCGATCGCGGTGCGGTAGTCGTGGTCGGCGAGGTCGGGGTAGAAACGCCCGAGTTGGGGCGCCACCATCAGCCCCTTGTAGACCACCGTGCGATGGGAGAACGACGGCACGTAGAAGCCCACAGCGCCGGCGGCCTCGGCCCGGCGCTCGATGCGCCGGCGGGTTAAGTACAAGCGACGCTCGAAGGCCACCGGGTCGAAGCCGTGGGGGCGACCGATCAACACCTGGCGAACCAGCGGCAGGGTGGCGCGCGCCTTGTCCCCGAGCACCTCGGCGTCGACCGGCACTTCGCGCCACGACAACCGTCTCAGTCCGCCCTGCTCGAGCGCGGCGTCGACGATGTCGATGCAGACCCGTTCGTGCTCCGTGGGCACAAACATCATGCCCAGGCCGAGCTCGCCGGGCCCCAGACGGATCCCCTCGCGGGCTAGGTGCCGTGCCAACAGCCGGCGCGGCAGCTGGGTCTGGACCCCGGCGCCGTCGCCGCTCTTGCCGTCCGCCGACACCGCGCCGCGGTGGGCCAGGTTCTCCAGGGCGTTGAGCGCCTGGCGCAGGGTGGCATGGGTGCGCCGGCCCTCGATGTCGGCGATGAAGCCGGTGCCGCAGGAGTCGTGCTCGTACCGCGGGTCGTAGAGTCCGGCGGCGGCGGGCAGCTGGTGGCGCATGTTCAAGGCTCAGGGGTCGACGGATGCGCTTCGCGAGCCTCGCGGCCGAGAGTGCGGGCACGCGTCGCGACCGGCCGGAGGGAACCGGTGATTGTAGCCGAACTCCGCGGCGAACCTAAGCGGCCGCCAGGGGCGGGGGCGATCCGGCGGCTCGAGCCGAGCGAGATCGAGATCTGCCGTGCTTCCGGTCAGCCTGCGTTCAGCGCCGGCGTTCAGATCGCTTGGGTGAGCGGTAACCGGAGTCGCTTCTTCAGCCAGATCCGGGCCGGGCGACTGCTGTTGCGCAATCTGTGGTACCCGCGCTCCAGCTGGGGGAAGCCTGCGCCGAAAGCCCCCGCGTGCTCGCGCCATCGACGTCGCCAAGAGCCGCGCATCGCTCGCGAATCGAGCGCCTGCGCCAGCTCCGAGTAGAATTCCTCATCGGCGCGAAAGTAGCCGTTCTTGAGCCAGCACAGTCCGGGCTCGAGGCAGACCGGTTGCATGCGTTCGAACTTGTCTGCGGGAAGAGGCCGGTCCGCGCCGGCGGTCAGCGCCTCACGCATCTCCCGCCGCAGTTGCCGATACGCGGGTCCATTCCAGAACTCACCGAAGGGTCCCTTGCCGATATTGCCCAGCGGCTTGACCTCTGGGTTGATCAGCAGGCAGCAAGGGTGCACGTCGCCATTGCCGGTGATGGTGGTGGTGTACCAGGCGAAGAAGCAGCCGCCGTTCTTCTCCTCGAACGATGCCGCCGCCTTCCAGGCCTCGCCCTCGGCGCCACCGCGCCGGCGCGCCTCGGCGACCACCGCTGTGAGACCACGCGAGTACAGCTGCACTTCCAAAGCACCATGCCCGCGGTCCCGACGAAAGGCCTCCTCCAAGAGCGGCAGCAGGCGCTCGCCGTCCTCGGTCTGGACGAGTTGCTGCTCTTGCACTCGCGCGTTGGGAATGGCCTGCACGGCGCCGATGGCGATGCGGTCGGCGCCGAGACGGCGTCCGAGCTCGTACATCTCGACGACGCGAAGGTAGTTCGCGCGATCGATGAGGAACTGGAGGGTGAGCATGGGTACGGTGCGCTCCCCTCGCAGCTCGAGGAATCGCCGAACGTTCTCGATCACCGTGTCGAATACTCGCGGGCGCACCTGCATCATGCGGCGGTAGTCATCGGCGTCCACCGAATTGAGCGAGATGTGCACTTCGCGCGCCTCGTGCTCGACGAGGCGTTGGGCGACCGCGGTCTCGAGCGCGACACCGTTGGTGGTGATCTGATCGACCACCACGCTTCGCGCCGCCAGGTGGTCCAGGATCTCGAGGATCTGCTGGTGATGGAGCGGATCGCCGCCCCCCGACAGCCGCACCGATGCCAGGCCACGCGCCGCCAGCTCGTCGATCAAATCCGTGGCACGGCCGAGAGGGATTTGAAGCTTGGAGCGGGTGTCCTGCTGGTTGCAGAAGTAACAGGCGACGTTGCAGCGATCGGTCAGATCGAGCTCGGCGTGCACCGGGCCGCGGGTCGCCTGGCCGGAGGCAATGGCCTCGATGAGCTTGCGCTTGCGCTCACGGCTGACGTGGGCCCAACCGTGGGTGGCGCCTGCGGTCTGGGTCATGATCTTGCGGGCCTACGCGATTCTGTTGGCGATGGGCAGCATAGCAACGATCTCTTCGGGCAATGGCCCGTGGCCGCCGCCGTAGAGCGCGAGCGAGCGCCCGAGTGGCCGGGGCGCCGAATCATGAAGACCTGGGTACGAGCAGCCGCTCGGGTCTACAGAAGCCGTCCGTGTCACCGCGTGCTATTATTGCCGCGTGCCTACAAATGTGGCAAGGCTGGGAAAGTCTGGCAGGTTGGTGATCCCAGTGGAATTGCGGCGCGAGCTTGGCATCGAAGCCGGCGATGAAGTGCTCCTTCGCCTCGACGAGGAGGGGCTGCATGTGTCAACCCCGGCCCAGGCCTTGGCGCGGGCCCAGGCTTTTGTGAACGGCCTTAGGCTCGAGGGGCGGAACCTGGCAGCGGAACTGGTTGCCGAGCGGCGTCGAGAAGCGGCTCGAGAGAAGCGGTGAGCGCGACGATCTGGGATGCTTCGGCGCTGCTCCTTCTGCTGCAGCGAGAACCCGGCTGGGAGGACCTGCGCCCGCGTCTGCCGGGGAGTTTCATGAGCGCGGTCAACCTTTCGGAGGTGGCAGCCAAGTTGATCGAAGCGGGTGGCGAATCCGCTGCGACGCGCGAAATCCTGGAGGGCCTGCCCATCGAGATCGACGACTTCACGGCGGATCTGGCGTATCAGGCCGCGGAGCTGCGGGGGCCGACCAAGAAGCTCGGGCTTTCCCTCGGTGACCGCGCCTGTCTCGCTTTGGGCCGCCGGATGGGCTTGCCAGTTCTGACCGGCGATCGCGCCTGGCTCGAGCTCGACTTGGGTGTCGCAATCGAGTT
>JAQBHE010000299.1:0-3236 GCA_032128015.1 Holophagae bacterium | reverse complement strand
GCGCTGTCGCCCGGGTCGAAACCGCGGTTCGATACGGTGATGAAGGTGGCTCGCGCCTTGGGCGTGCGTTTCACGGCACGGGTCGCATGAACCGCATAAGGAGGGAAGCGTCCGAAGGCGATGAACGGAGTCCGGAAACCCGTTGATGTGACGCAGGAAGAACGAGTCGCGAGACTGATCGGGAAGGCGAAGATCCGAGGAAAGAGAGCCACAATGTGACAGGCACCGAAATATCTGTCGCCTCGACGACGACCACGGTGGTGACCGCCCCCACTGACCCGCGCGGGCTACTCCCGTAGAACCGCCCCCAGACGCTGACCGAGATCGGCGACGACGCGCTGTCGCAGCTTGCTCACTTCGCGATCCTCGAGCGTCTTCTCCCGCGACTGGAAAGTCAGGTGATAGGCCAGGCTCTTCTTGCCCGCTCCGACCTGATCGCCCGCGTAAAGATCGAACAGCTCGACCTGCGTGAGCAACGGACTACCAGCGGCGAGTAACGCGTCCGCCACCGCAGACGCGGGGGTCACGGCGTCGACCACCAGCGCGATGTCTTCGCGGATCGCCGGGAACAGCGCAATCGGGGTCACCGCGAAGCCGGCGGCAAGGGGCAGCGCGTCGAGGTCGATCTCGGCGGCCAGAATCGGCTGATCGACCCCGGCGCGAAGAAGATCGTACGCCTCGGCGACCGTCGGGTGGAGCTCTCCCAACACCCCGAGCTCGACGCCGCCATCGACCAGGAGGAGCCTGGCGGTGCGCCCGGGGCGGAACCCGGTGTGGGTGGCGGCCTCGAATCGGATTTCGATCCGCAAGGCGTCGAACAGGCTCTCCATCGCGCCCTTGAGGTCGAAGTAGTCGAGCCGCTCGGAAGGGCTGCCGTGCCAATGGTCGCCCGCGCGTCGGCCCGAGAGCACCAACGCGAGACGCGCGAGCTCGCGCGGCAGCTCGTCTGCACCCTCACCCGCGCCAACTCCAGAAGCGCCAGCCTCGAACACCGGGCCGATCTCGAACAGCCGCAAATCGTCACGGAAGCGGCGATTCGCCGCCGCGACCTCCAGCACCGAAGCGAGCACCCTGTGACGCAGGGCCACCCGCTCGGCGGTCGACGGATTGGTGAGCGTCCAATACCGAGCCGGATCGCCGCCGCTCCCGAGCAACCGGGCCTCGGATTCGGGCGTCGTCAGGCGATAGGTGATGACCTCGCGGAATCCCTGCTCCACCAACAGGTCCTTGATCCGCTCCTCGCGCTCGTGCACCGGGTTGCCGCGCTGGGGCGGCAAGACGTCGCGCAGCACCGTCGACGGCACCCGGTCGTAGCCGTACATTCGGCACACTTCTTCGATCAGGTCGTGGGGCCCTTCGATGTCCATCCGGTGATCGGGAACGGTGACCTCGAGCGGGCCGGCCGCTGCCCCGCCGATCTCAAAACCGGCGCGAGCAAGCAAGCCCGCAATCTCATCTCGACCGAGCTCGAGACCGGTGAGCCGAACGACCGCGCTGGGCTCGAGGGCAACCGTCACCACCGGCGCTGGCCGCGGATAGAAGTCGACGACGCCCTCGGCGACCGTGCCGCCGGCATAGCGCCGCAGCAGCTCGGCGGCGCGCTTGGCGCCGAGCAGCGCCTGGCTGGGATGGACCCCGCGGCTGAAGCGGAATCCGGCCTCGCTCTGGAGACCAAGCTGACGCGAGCTGTGGCGGATGTTGATGAAGTCCCAAGCCGCGGCTTCGAGCAGCACACTCCGGGTCTCGGGCTCGATCTCGCTGTCTCGTCCGCCCATGATCCCGCCGACGCTCAGGCTGCCCGCCGGGTCGGTGACCAGGATGTTGTTGGGATGAAGCGCGCGCTCGGCGCCATCGAGGGTGGTCAACGTCTCGCCAGTGCGAGCGAGGCGAGTGCGAATCCGCACCGGACCGCCGGGGTCGTAGCGATCGGCGCGCCGGCGCAGGAAGTCCCAATCGAAGGCGTGGTTGGGCTGGCCGATCTCGAGCATCACGTAGTTGCTGACGTCGACCACCACGTGGATCGGTCGCTGGCCGGCTAGGCGCAGGCGGTGCTGCATCCAGAACGGCGACGGCCGTTGGTCGACGCCTTCGATCAGCAGCGCCACGAACCGCGGGTTGAGCTCCGGGGCCTCGGTCTCGATCACCAGCCGGCCAGCGAGCGGCCGTCCCGCCATTGTGACCTCGGTGTCCGGCAGCCGGAGCTCCGAGCCGGTGAGTGCCGCCACCTCGCGCGCGACACCCAGGATCGAGGCGCAGCGGGCGATGTTCGGAATGATGTCGATCTCGAGGACGACGTCGCCCAGGACGTCTTGGAGCGGTATCCCCGGCCGGTAGCCAGCGTCGTCACCGGCCGCGCCGACGGAGTCGGCGGCGTCGATGAGCACGATGCCGTCGTGGTCTTCGCTGAGACCGAGCTCGACCAGCGAGCACAACATGGCATCGTTGTAGACCCCACGCAGCTTCTTGCCACGCAACGGCGCGACCTTGCCGTCCTGATGGGCATCGAAGTAACTCGCGCCCTCGAGGATCAGCGGGCTCCACAACGAGCGCTCGCCGAGGTCGCTCGCATCCAGCAACGGGAACAGGTTCGGGGCGCCAGTGACCACCACCTTGGGCTCGGCGGCACCGTAGTCGACGGTGGCGAGCACCAGGCGGTCGGCGTTGGGATGCGGCTCGACCCGCAGCACCCGGGCGAGCAGCACGCGCTCGCGGTCCCAAACCAGCTCGGCGCCATCGACCCCGAAACGCTCGATCGCCCCGACCTCGAGCCCGGCGCTGGTCAGCAGACGCGCGAGGGATTCGGGGCCGTCGGGACTACGGTCGAGGTCGACGAACTCGGCGAGCCAGGACAATGGGACGCGCATGACCGGTAAGGGGCTCCAAGAAAAGCGGGCGGCGAATCGCGAGCTGCTTGCGACAGAGGATTGCGAGAGAGCGAGAGAGTTCGGGTCGGTGGCGATCAGAAACAATCAGAACTGTTCGAGAAAGCGCAGGTCGTTGGCCCAGAAGTAGCGGATGTCCTCGATGCCGTAGCGGAGCATCGCGATCCGCTCCGGACCGCTGCCGAAAGCGAAGCCCGAGAACACCTCGGGGTCGTAGCCGCCGTTGCGCAGCACCACCGGATGGACCATGCCGCAGCCGAGGATCTCGAGCCAGCCGCTGTGCTTGCACAGACGGCAGCCGGCGCCGTCGCACAGCAGACAGCTGACGTCCATCTCGGCGCTCGGCTCGGTGAA
>JAQBHE010000298.1:0-6474 GCA_032128015.1 Holophagae bacterium | reverse complement strand
CCTCACTCGGCCGCCCAAGGTCGGCCGCTACCCCCAGAGGGGACACGGCGGTGCCGGCCCGTGACTCATCTGGGAGAATCCCGGACAGGCCTAGTGAATCTACTGGGCGGTCACAGAGGGTCGCCGCCCACGCAGTCTCTTGGCGTGGTTCAGAGCCCAAGGGGCGAACACCGAGCCCAACCCGAGGAGGGTCAGGCAAATGAACGCAAGCATCAGTGGATGGGCCGGAGACAGGTAGAGGGCGTGGGTCGCCGGAAACGACGTCACATGGATCAGCGACAGCAGGGCGATGCGGACGAGCACCGCAGCGAGTAGCGAGGTAGCGGCCAACCACAGCCAGGGCTCTCGGGTCACAACCGCGTGCGCTCCGAGCGCCAGGTAGGCGATCATCGCGAGCGCGGCGAGCCAAGGTGCCGCCGCTCGATAGGCCGCGACCACCGCCGCAAGCGCCTGCATCTTGAGCCAGTCGAGCCGCGCAGCGGGGGCGCCCCAGCTCTCGGACGTCGCCTCGAGGTGCAAGTAGAGGTCGTCGCGGTCGATCCGATGTTCCCGGCCGTCGATTGGAACCAGTTCGAGGACGCGTCCCTCGGCGCCAACTTCGAGCGAGCAGCCCCGCCAGCACTCGGTGCGCAGGACGAAGCGCGCGTTTGCCGCCTCAGGAAGGTTACGGCCCTGACGCGCGAGATCCTCGCGTAGCCAAAAGCTCTGTCGGAGTCGGATGCTGGAATCGACCGGATCGCCGCGAGCGTGACGGACCTGGAACTGCGGCGACTTGCCAGGGACCACCACCCAACCGCGCAATTCGAGCGCTGGCGGTGAGGTCGGCATCAACCACTCGCCGGTGATATCGGCGGCGAGCTCGAGGAACTCTGGCGAACCGGTGCTCGGCCCGGGTTCCGGAGCGTGATCGTCGAACCTCGCCACCTTGACGAAGGTCTGCCAGAAGGCGACCAGGAACGGCTGGAGTATCGAACGCCGGAGGGGTGGCGCGAGCGTGGCCCTCTTGGGGGCGCACTGCAATCGGCCGCGTTCGCATGCGTCATTCACCTCGTCAGCGAGCTGCCGGTAGTACGCGGCCGCATCGGTCGCGCTGCTGTAGTGGCCAGAGGTCTGGACGGCTTCGCGGAATGCCCACACGAACCAACCCCCGGCCATGTCGTCGCACACCGGGGTCATGGTGCAGCTCGAGCCCGCGAACGCTGGCAGCAGGCGTCCTTCGAGATCTGCCTCGAGCTCGCGGAAGGCCGGGCTCACTGGGTAGATTGCTTGCCGCGCCGGGGTCGGTACCGGCACCAGCTCGCGGTATTGCGCCGCCCCGACCCGGGCGAGCGCCCCATAGGCGGCGAGGAACTCGGGAGACTTCACCTCGACGACCGTGAACACCCCGTAGCGACAAAGGTTCTCCCAACGCACTCCCAACAGTGCGGCTTGCCACAGTATGAATGGCAGCGCAAGCACGGCGAGGCGCACCGCGGCTCTCCGCGCCACGCCTTCCCGCGTAGCGCTTTCCAGGCTCTCCGCGCCCTCCGGGCGCGCCGGGCGCGCCGCGGCTTCGCGGCGATTGGCGAGCAGTACCCGGAGAACCGCGACCGCGACCGCCAGGGTTACCGCGGGCAGAATCCAAACGCCTTCCTCGCGGGTCGTCCACAGTGCCGCGAGGCCGAGCCCGAGGCCGCCGGCCCACCCGGCCAACCGCCACGGCGAGCCGAGCGCCCGGGTCATCAGCCCGATCGCGCAAGCGATCACAATCATCCCAAGCTGGGGATACACCCCCTCGCGGATCACCCGGGCAAACTGGCCGCCCCAGCTCATCGGGTTGAACAGCAGGACCGCGAACAAGACGATCGAGGGCAAGGCGGGACGCTTCCACAACGGCAAGAGCGCTTGCACCATGAGCGCGCAGGCGGCGGCGAGGAGCACGTGTTGCGCGAACAGCAGCGGCACTCCGAGCGCCCGATTCCAGGCGATCCACAGCGGGTAGAACGGCCCCTTGATCAAGGTCAGAGCGTCGTATGGGCCGAGCCACTCGCCCATCAAGAGGTGTCGGGACTGCTCGAGGAACAACCGGTCGTCGTGCATCGCCCAGCCGACCGCCGACACGTCTTGCACCGCGACCAGCCACAGCTTGAGCGCGACCAGGACGGCCCCGACGCCGAGCGCCCAGGTCGCGCTTCGTGACCCGGGCATGCCAAATGTCCCGGGCTCGCCTCGTGCCCCAAGCACACCCCGTGCCCCGAACGCCCGGCGTTCGCCGAATGCCCGGCGTTCGCTGACGGCCGCGGTCGGTGCGGCTTGATCGGAGTCCGTGGACGTCATGGGCGCAGGGCGGGAGCGGCGGAACCGCTCACGATAGCAGCGCCGAGCCTCCCGGGTCCCTGAGCTCAAGGCGAGCTCGCTGCGACCGTCGGTTCCGCTGCCGGCTGCGCTGTCGGCACTGCGGTCCATGAGCCCCTGCCTTCGCCCCAGCTCCAGCAGCCGCCCATTCGGGTGCGCTCCTGGAACCGCCACTTGCCGCGCAGCTCGGCCGGGCCGGCGAAAGAGCCCTCGACTTCGAAGCTCATCCACGGCGCTTCTCGACCACGATCGAGCGGGCCGCCGTCGGCCTCGAACGAAAAGAAATCGGCGATGTCGGGCGCCGATCCGGTGGCGACCGACCCGGCGACCGACCGTCGTTCCCAGCTCCAAGATCCTTGGGTGCGTAGCTCGGGAGAGCTCTCGAACCAGCGACCGCGAAAGCTGGTGCCGCCGCGTTCCGCGTTGGTGTAGGAGTCGAAGTAGCCGTCCTGATCGAACACGAAGGAGAACGAGAACCCCTCGGGCTCGAGCGACAAACGCGAGGGCGATGCGCTGGCGCGGTCGTGAAGCGGCCCGGGAAGGTGCTCGATCTCGTCGCGGCGACAGATCACCGGTGACCCGCCCTGGCGCACCTGGATCGCGCCGTCGATCGAGGTCACGACCCACTCACCGAGGCGGGGGCTGGCGGCGACCTCACGGACCTCGGCGACCTCGCATCCCCAGAGTCCGGCGACCAATGAGAGCACGGCCAACGCCCGCGTCGTTCGCGAGCGGGAGGGCTCCCGAGCTTCCAAGGTCAAGCGGGCTCGCCCTCGAGCCAATCGTCGATCAGCCGGCGCGCGATCGACAGCCGAGGCGGCAGTCGCACGGTCCGCGCAGCAAGCAGCCCGCCGAGCTCGTCGCGCTCGAACCAACGCGCCTGGTCGAGCTCGGAATGGTCGACTTGGACTTCTCCCGGATCCGCGGTGGCGAAGAAGCCAAGCATGATCGACGACGGAAACGGCCAGGGCTGGGACGAGTGATAGGCGGCGTCGTGGACCCGAACTCCGGTCTCTTCGAAAACCTCTCGGACCACCGCGTTCTCGAGGCTCTCCCCCGGTTCGACGAAGCCGGCGAGGGCGGAGAAAACGCCTTCGGGCCACGATGCCTGGCGACCGAGCAGGCAACGGTCGGCGCGCCGGTCGCGGCTTGCCGCCGGATCGCTGTGGACGACCATGATCACCGCCGGGTCGGTCCGCGGAAAACACTCGGCTGCGCAGCCGTCGCGGACGCAGACCCGCAGGTGGCCGCCGTCCCGGCTCGCTGTCGGGTGTCCGCAGACGCTGCAGAAGCGGTGGCGTTGGTGCCAGCTGGTGATCGCTCGCGCGTACGCGAGTAGCGCACCATCATCGTCGCGAAGCAGCGCCCCGACCTGGCGCAGGTCGACGAACTCGCCAGCGCCGCTGAGCGCGCGATGGTCGGTGGGCTGGTCGAGATCGGACAGGTCGAGGGTGAAGGTCGGCGCGCCGTCGAGCAGCCCGAGCAAGACCAGGGGAGCGTTCCCTTCGACCTCGGCGATCAGGTTCTCGAGCTGGGTGACCGCGAGCAACGCTGGCCGCGGCTCGCCGCTCTCGCCGACTTGGAGGACCAGCGACTTCGATCGCCACACCAAGGCCACGCGGGCGCGGGGGTCGGCGCGCGCGGCAGCCAGGCCATCGTTGTCGCGGCGCAACAAGTGCGCGCG
Organism: Holophagae bacterium; assembly: GCA_032128015.1. Lineage (GTDB taxonomy): Bacteria > Acidobacteriota > Thermoanaerobaculia > Multivoradales > Multivoraceae > JAQBHE01. The sequence goes on along the minus strand of JAQBHE010000298.1, from coordinate 2,456 downwards.
GTCGAGGGCGCCGGAGGCGAAGACGTTGGGACGCCGCATCGGCCTTTTGCCGAATCAGGTTGTGCGACGGTAGGCCATCGCTTCGGCGACCCGGCGCTTGGCGAGCGCGAGCGCGGCCTCCACTGGCATCTGGCTGTGCGAGCGTGCCAGCGCTAGCACCTCGTGGGTGTTCTCGCGGACCTTTTCCTCAATGGTCTCGAACGCCTGGCGCTGGGTGCCGCCCTGGTACTCGACCGAGGCGCAGATCACCCCGCCGGCGTTGGCCACGAAATCGGGCACCGAGAGGATGCCGCGGTCGTGGATGATCCGCTCGGCCTTGGCGGTGACCGGGATGTTGGCTCCCTGGAGGATCACCTTGCACGCGAGCCGCGGCGCGTTGGTCTCGTCGATCACGTCGGGGCGGGCCGCAGGCACGAAGATGTCGCACTCGAGGTCGACGAAGCCGTCGCGGGGCAGCTTGCGACCCTTGGGGTAGACCGTGACCTTGCCGGTCTCTTGCTTGAGCGCCACCAGTTGCTCGATGTCGATGCCTTCGGGATCGTGGACGGTGCCGTCGAGGTCGGAGGCGGTGACCAGGATCGCGCCGCGCTCGGCCATGTAGCGGGCCGCGTGCTGACCGACGTTGCCGAAGCCTTGAACCGAGACCCGAGCGCCGCGCAGCACCACGTCGGAGAACTCCTGGGCGACTTCGGCACAGATTGCGAGCCCGAAGCCGGTGGCGCCCACCTGGTCGAGGGGGATGCCGCCGAGCACCTTGGAGAGCCCGACCGAGCGACCGATCTCGTCGCGCACCCAGCCCATCGCGGTCTCGTCGGTGCCCATGTCGGGTCCGGGAATGTAGCCCTTGAGGGCGTCGATGGCGCGCGCGAACTGACGGATCAGGGTTTCTTTGTTCGGGGCCTTGGGGTCGGCGAGGATCGCAGACTTGCCGCCGCCGTGGCGCAACCCGGCGAGCGCGTTCTTCCAGGTCATCGCCCGAGCGAGTCGGACGACCTCTTCGGTCGAGACGTCGGCGGCCATCCGGATGCCACCAATCGCCGGCCCGGCGGCGATGTTGTCGATCACCACGATCGCCTTGAGGCCGGTGCGCGGCTCGTAGATGTAGACGACCTTCTCGGGGCCGTACTGGTCCGCGAAACGGTCGAAGATGTTCACGGACACAGAGTCTCCGGGGAAAGGGTGGGGTCGGTGGAGGGTTGGTGATGAAGCGACCGAAGGCGGAGCATCGATCCTAACAGTCTCCCTGGCGCTGCTAGATTGGGTCGGGCGTTCGCACTCGGCGACCGTCCGACCCACCAAGCCGAGCCATCGGAGACCTTCGATGACCAGCCCCGCAGACCTGCTGAGCGTGCTCGAGGAGCACGCGCCGACCGTCCATCGCGCACTCTCCGACCTCGGCCGGCGAGCCGTCTACCCGCCCGACATCCCGGTGCAGGCCGCCGAGGCGAAGGCCACGCGCTACAACGCCACCATCGGCCAGATCACCGACGGCCGCGGCATGGTGGCGGCGCTGCCTTCGGTCGCCGCTACCCTCGCGGCGCTCGCGCCCGCGGACAGGAGCCGGGCGCTTCTCTATTCGCCGATCGAAGGCCTCCCCGAGCTGCGCGAGCGCTGGCACCACTGGCAACGGCCGGCGGGGGCGCCGCCTTCGAGCCTGCCGGTGGTGACCGCCGGACTCACCCACGCTCTGTCACTGGTCGCCGACCTGTTTGCCGGACCCGGTCGACGGGTGCTGGTACCAGCGCCATTCTGGGGCAACTACCGCCAGATCTTCGGCCTCCGCACCGGCGCCGAGGTGGTGGCGGTGCCCGCCTACCGCGATCGACAGTGGCAGCCGCTGGCCATCGCGGAGAAGCTCAAGGAGCTGCCCGCTGAGGAGCCGGTGCTGGTGGTCCTCAACCTGCCTTCGAACCCGGGGGGTTACACCCCGAACGCCGAAGAACGAGCGGCGCTGGTCCGGTCGCTGTTCGACGCCGCCCGCCGCCAGCCGTTGGTGGTCCTGTGCGACGACGCCTACTCGGGTCTGGTCTACGAGCCCGAGATTCCGGTCGAGTCGGTGTTCTGGGAGCTTGCAGGTCGCGACCCGCGACTCGTGCCGCTGCGCGTTTCAGGGTCGACCAAGGAGTTCGTGATGTTCGGGGCGCGGGTGGGTTTCGTGACCTTGCCGTTCGCGCCCGATCACCCGGCTACAGCGGCGCTCGAGAACAAGCTGAAGTGTCTGATTCGCGCCGGGGTGGGATCGCCGGTGGCACTCAGCCAGGTGGTGCTGCTCGAATCGCTGCGCCGAGACGGGGTGCGCGAGGAGGTCGCGGCGAGTGTCGCGCAGCTGCGCGAGCGCTACCGGGCGCTGCACGCGGCGCTTCGAGCGGTCGAGGCCGAGACCGACGCGGTGCGCGCGCTGCCCTTCAACTCAGGCGCCTTCGCGTTGGTCGAGCTTCCTGCTGGCCTCGACCCCG
>JAQBHE010000297.1:0-11101 GCA_032128015.1 Holophagae bacterium | reverse complement strand
GAACTTGACCTGCGAGATCAAGTTCTGGGGTTCAAGACTTCTAGCGAGGTTCCGGGCACGCGCCAGCGGCGCGTGCCCGGAACCTCGTTGGCAGTCGTGGACTTGGAACGGTATTGGGGACTGTGAAACGACGTCTGGTCCAAGACTGCTGCTCTCGCCCGGCCGCCCGCGCCCTTTGGAAACTCGACTCACGGGCAGACGACCGTGGCCGATAGCGGCAGCCTCCTGGGTCCGGAGCTTCCCGCCGACACCTACCGGGTTTCGGAGCTGGGCCAGGCGCTCGAGAACTTCCTCGGCGAAGCGTTTTCCGGGCTATGGGTGGGTGGCGAGGTGCAGCGGCCCTTCCTGAGCCGCAACGGCCACCTGTACTTCCAGCTGGTGGAGAAGGGACCCGCACAACGGGTGATCGGCAGCGTCTCGGCGGTGATCTTCCGCAATGACCTGCTGCGAGTGCGGCGCTTCCTGCGCGCCGCCGGGGTCAACCTCGAGGACGGTCAGAGTCTTCGCTGTCTAGGCCGGGTCGGCTTCTACGCCCCCCAGGGACAGCTGCAGCTGATCGTCAACGAAGTCGACCCGTTGTTCGCCCTCGGCGCGCTCGCCCACAAGCGCAAGCAGACGCTCATGGCGCTCGCGCAGGCCGGCCTGCTTGATGCGAACGCCGGGCTCGAACTGCCGGCGGTGCCGCTCGCCCTCGGGGTCGTGACCTCGGCACAGAGCGCGGCGGCCGAGGACCTGCTCGCAACCCTGCGCTCCAGCGGCTACCGGTTCTCGGTCACCCTGATCGACACGGCCGTAGCCGGTCAGCGCGCCGAGCACCAGGTGACCCTCGCCATCGCCCGCCTCGACCGCGCGGTGCGATCGGGCCGGCTCCGGCTCGACGCCTATGTGCTGGTGCGCGGCGGCGGCGCCCGCAGCGACCTCCAGGTGTTCGACAGCCCGCGCATCGCTGAAGCGGTGGCGCGCGCCGAGCGGCCCGTGCTCACCGGTCTCGGACACGAGATCGATCAAGCGATCGCCGACCGGGTGGCCCACCGCGCGTTCAAGACCCCGACCGGTGTCGCCGAGTTCCTGTGCCAGCGAGTCGCCGCCGAGGAGGCACGGCTCGAGCACCTCCGTCGCCAGCTGTTGCAAGCGGCGCGACGACGGGCGGTCGATGCGCGTCGCGCCGAGGCCGACGCGCGCGGGCGGTTGCGGCTGAGCGGCCAGCGCCTTCTGCGTGCCGGGGATCGGCTGCACCACCTCGCCGAGCGTTTGAGCGCGAGCTCGCGGTTGCGCCTCGACCGTGCGCTCCGAGACGCCAGCGACTTGGGGCGGCGGCTGGGCACGACGTGGCCGCGGCGCCTCGAGCGGGCGGAGGCGGCACGGCGGCAGCGGGCCCAGCGGCTCGTTGAGGTGGCGCGGGCGCGGACCGTGGCCGAGCGGCGGCGCCTCGATGCGACCGCGCGGCTGTGCGCCGAGCTGTCGCCGGAGCGGGTGCTCGCCCGCGGTTTCAGCCTTACCCGCGATCATGCCGGTCGCATCGTGCGCTCGAGCGCCGAGGTCGCGGCCGGCGATCTCCTGAGGACCGCCCTGAGCGCCGGTTTCATCGACAGCCGTGTGGAGGCAACCCGTGAGCGATCCTGAGGACGAAGCTGCGGACCCTGCCGTCGAGGACCTTGGCGGCGAGGCGGACCCTGGCGGCCAATCCGAGATTGGCTTTGGCGAGGCGATGGAACAGCTGGAGACCATCCTGTCGCGGATCGAAGGCGACGCCACCGACATCGACGCGCTGGCGCTCGAGCTGCGGCGCGCGGCGCGCCTGCTCGAGCTCTGCCGCCAGAAGATCCGCAAGGCCGAGGCCGAGATCGAGCTGGTGGTCGAGAAGCTCGACTGACCGCGTCGCTTGACGTGCGCCGGACGACCCGGGATCGGCACTGGGGTAGAGTCGCCGCGATGTCTCCGTGGTCGTTTCAACGTCAGCGCCAGGGCTCGGTGGTCTGTGCATCGTGTGGCCGCCTGGTCGGGGTCAACGATGAGCAGTGCTTCAACTGCGGGCGACGCAAACCCGGGTTGTGGGGTCTCGGGCCGGCGATCCGGGCGCTCGGTCCCGACCTCGGCTTCACCAAGATCGTCTTCGGAGCGTGCATCGCGCTCTACGTCGTGGCGCTGGCGCTCAACCCGAGCGGGGTTGTGAACTCCGGCATCCTGTCGTTCCTGTCGCCCAGCGGCCGGTCTCAGGTGCTGCTGGGCGCCAGCGGCTGGGGTCCGATCTTCCAAGCCGGACGCTGGTGGACGCCCCTGTCTGCGGGCTGGCTCCATGGCGGCCTGCTCCACATCGGGTTCAATCTCTACTGGTTCCGGATGCTGTCGCCGGCGGTTGCCGACCTCTACGGTCCCGGGCGCTCGATCCTCATCTACCTGGGGTCGTCGGTCGCCGGCTTCGGGCTCACCAGCCTGGTCGGCCAGTACGCCACGTTCATGCCCAGCTTCCTGGTAGGCGCCCACATCACGCTCGGCGCCTCGGCGGCGATCTTCGGCTGGCTGGGCGCGATGCTCTACTACGGGCGGCGCACTGGCAGCGCGCGCATGACCCAGCAGATGTGGAGCTTCGCGCTGCCGCTGTTCGTGTTCGGGCTGCTGGTGCCGATGGTCGACAACTGGGCCCACGTCGGCGGCTTCGCCGGCGGCTACCTGCTCGCCCGCTTCTTCGATCCGCTGGTTGCCGAGCGCACCGACCACTTGATCGGGGCGCTGGTGTTTCTGGTGGTCAGCCTGCTCGCGGTCGCGCTCTCGGTGGGTCACGGCCTGGTGGCGCTGCGCTGAGCCGGCAGGCATCCGACACCGGCCCGGCGCGAGTCTTGCCGCGAGTCTTGCCGCGAGTGTTGCCATGACCGAGACTCCGAAACCCAAGACTGCGAAACCCAAGACGGCGAAACTCTGGGGCGGACGTTTCGCAGGCGAAGTCGATCCGACGGTCGACCGCTACACTCGCTCCCTGCCCTTCGATCGGACGCTGATCCGCGACGACCTGATCGGGTCGCTCGCCCACGCTCGCATGCTCTGGGAGTGTTCTGTGCTCGACGACGATTCAGCGCGGCCGGTGCTCGCCGGACTGTCGCAGATGCTGCGCGAGGTCGAAGAGCGTAGCCTGGCAGTCGAGGGCGACGACGAAGACGTCCACAGTTGGATCGAGCGCCAACTCAGCGAGCGGATCGGCGAGCCGGCCCGGCGCCTGCACACCGGCCGCAGCCGCAACGACCAGGTGGCGACCGCGCTGCGCCTCTACGTCCGGCGCCAGGTCGAGACCACAGTCGGCGGGCTGGTGGTGCTGCTCGAGGCATTGCGCGAGCGCGCGAGCCTGCATCTCGAGACCTGGCTGCCCGGCTACACCCACCTCCAGCGCGGCCAACCGGTGTCGCTGGCGCACCACCTGCTCGCCCACCTGTGGAGCCTGGCGGCGGACGCCCGTCGCCTCCAGCAGGCGCACCACAGCGCCGGCACCTCGCCGCTGGGGGCGGCAGCGCTCGCCGGCACCCCCCACGACATCGATCCGCTGCGCACCGCCGAGCTGCTGGGGCTGCCGCGGGTGTTTGCCAACAGCATGTGGGCGGTTGCCGACCGCGACTACGTGGTCGAGGCGTCGTTCGCGTGTGCGCTGCTGATGGTCCACCTGTCGCGCTGGGCGGAGGAAGTGGTCCTCTGGAGCTCCGCGGAGTTCGGCTTCGCCGTGCTCGGTGACGAGATCGCCAAGGGTTCGAGCATCATGCCGCAGAAGCGCAACCCCGAGCCCGCCGAGCTGCTGCGCGGCAAGAGCGGCCGGGCCATCGGTGACCTGGTAGCGCACCTGGTCCAGCTCAAGGGTCTGCCGTTGACCTACAACAGCGATCTCCAGGAGGACAAGCAGGCGCTGTTCGACGCCTTCGACACCGCCTCCTCCTCGGTCGAAGTCTCGACCGTGCTGGTGCGCGGGCTGCACTATCGCCCCGAGCGCCTGGCCGCGGCGCTGCGCGGCGGCTTCGTGACCGCCACGGACCTCGCCGACGGCCTGGTGCGCCGCGGCGTGCCGTTTCGCGACGCCCATCACCAGACTGGCCTGGTGGTGCGTTACGCCGAAGAGCAGGGCTGCGAGCTCTGGGAACTGACGGTGGAAGCGCTCCGCGAGATCTGTCCGCTGCTCGACCGAGAGCTGATCGCGGCGCTCCAGCCCGAGGCGTCGGTGCGTGCCCACGCTTCGGCAGGCGGTCCTGCGCCCGCACGGGTCGCCGAGCAGCTCGAGCAGGCGGGCGATCGAATCCAGGAGATCCGGCATTGGCTCGAGAGCCAGCCACTGTCTCCGATCTACCGCGCCCACCAAGACGGACGATTGCTGGACGAGCCGAAGCGGTGAGCGTCGCCCGCCGTCATCGAGCGATCGGCGATCTGCTGCGGACCCAGGAGATCGGCAGCCAGGTCGAGCTCGTTGACGCGCTCGAGGGCCTGGGATTCCGGGTCACCCAGGGCACGGTGTCACGCGATCTGCGGCGCCTCGGGGTGATCAAGGTTCCGACCGCCGGCGGCTCGCGGTACGCCATGCCCGACAGCGGGCTCGACGCGGGACCCGGAAGTGGCGAAGCGGAGCAACGACGATTGGTCGAGAGCTTGCGACAGTCGGTGTGGTCGGTGGCCGAAGGCAGTCGGATCCTGGTGCTGCGCACCGCGCCCGGTCACGCCAACGCGGTCGCCGTAGCCATCGACGGGCTCAGCGTCGAAGGCATCGCGGGCACAGTGGCCGGCGACGACACCATCCTGGTGGTGCTGCGCAAGGGCGTCGCGCCAGCACAGGCCGAGCGGGTCCTCGAGCTGCTGGGTTCACGCTGAGCTTGCTCAACGCGCTGAGCGCGCCAGCGGCCGGGGTTGGCTTGGCGAATGACTACTCGTCGAGCCGCAGTCCCAGTTCCTTGGCGCGCCTGCGGACCTGATGGGCCTCGCGAGTCTCCTGGGAGCTGAAACGTTGCTCCTGCCACGGGTCGCCGTAGGTGTGGTAGCCCGCGCACTCCCAGAAGCCGCGGCGGTCTTCGGACAAGAGTTCGATCCCCGAAAGCCACTTGGCGCTCTTCCATGCGTACAAGTGCGGCACCACCAGCCGCAGCGGTCCGCCGTGATCGGCCAGAAGCGGCCGGTCGTTGTGCTCCCAGGCCAGCAGCGCGCGCTCCGAGAGAAAGTCCTCGAGCGGCAAGTTGGTGGTGTAGCCGCCGACGCAGTGCGCCATCACGTGGCTCGCTCGTGGCGCGATCCGCACGCCTTCGAGCAGGGTGCGGGTGGCGACCCCGCGCCAGCGGTTGTCGAGAGTCGAGAAGCGAGTCACACAGTGGAAGTCGGCGGTGACTTCCAGGGTCTCGAGCGCCCGCAGCTGGTCGAGCGTCCAACGCCGCTCGACATCCACCAATCCGAATACCCGCACCTCGAGGCTCGCGGGGTCGACCTCGGGAGTCGGCCCGTAGCTGAGCACCGGCCACTTGTCGGTCGAGTACTGGCCGGGCGGGATGCGCTGGTCGTCTTGGCGAGGAGTGTCGTCCACAGTGGCTCCAAAAAAGGGGTGACGGGTGCGCTGCGTAGGATACGGGAATGGTGGCCTCCGCGCACCCAAGCATGGCGGTCACAGAATCGGGCGGAAGATGAAGCGCGACGCGGTCTCCGTCCTGCTGATCCTCGTCCTCCTCGCCGGCTTCGGGTTCGTCGCCTGGCTCTCCCGTGAGCCCGAGGCGCCGATCTTCGCGCGCGCCGAGCGCTGGCCGGTCGTGGGTGGGGCGGTCGAGCGGCTGCGGCGGGCCTATTTGCCGGCGGCCCCGCAGCCCACCGAGCTCGCCGCAGACCCAGGTCCCTCGGTGCTGGCGGACCCAGAGTGGATCTGGATCGGACTGGGTGCGGCGTTGCGCGCAGCGCCGTCGCCCGATGCGGTCCTCATCGAGCTCACGGTGCGGCTCGATTCGTACCCGGTGCTCAGCCGCGACCGCGGCGGCTGGCTCCTGGTGCGCCGGCGTGACGGCGCGACCGCATGGTTCGACCCCGGCGCGTCGCGCGACCTCACTCCACCGCTCGGCATCGACCCGGCGCCGGTGCTGCCGGTCGCTGCGCGGTCGGCGAGCCCGGAACGGTTGGCGGCGGCGAGGACTCTGCTCGATGGCGGTGGCAGCACCGGACGGCTTGCCGGCTACCGGCTGCTCACGGATGTCGAGCCCGGCGCCCTCCTCGAGCGCTGTCTGGTCGCGCTCGAACGCGTCGATGCGACCTACCGCGACCGTTACGGGGTGACGCCGATCGGCGAACCGGCTGAGACCGTGGTGCTGTTCGCCCACCAGCCCGCCTACCGGACTTTCGTCTCGCCGGACGGCCTCGACGATCTCGATCCCGCTTCGACCGTCGGCCACACAGTCGGCGGCGCGGTGGCACTGTTCGTCGGCAGCCGAGAAGACTGGGAAGTGGTCGCGACCCTCATCCATGAGATCGGCCACCTGCTCAACCGACGCGCCCTTGGTCCGGCTTTGCCGCCCTGGCTCGACGAAGGGATCGCCGAGGACCTCGCGCACTTCGCTCTGCCATCGGTGCTGGTACCCGGCGTCGATCCCTACGCCGGGCTGCGTCGCGACTTCGCGGGCCGTTTCGAGCTGGTAGGCAGCCTCGCTGGCCTATCGGCGCTTCGCGATGAGCGACTCGCCGGCCGGCTCGAGTCGCTCGAGTCGCTGGCGGCGATGGATCGCCTCGAGTTCTCGGGCTCGCACCGCAGTGCGCTGCGCTACGCCCAAAGCGGGCTCTGGGTGCGCCTGCTGGTGGAGGGAGACCCATCGCCCGAGATCACTGCGGGATTCCGCAACTTCCTGCGCGCGATCGCGTCCGGGAGTCAGCCCACGCCCGCGGCGCTACTCGAGCATCTGGGTGCCCAGGACCCGGGGATCGAGTGGCAGGAGATCGAGCGCCGCTTCGTCGACTATCTCGACGCCGAGACGATGCGGGCCGGTCTCGAGGCGGTGGTGGCGGAGCCCTCTGGCAAGTCCCGCTTCTAGTCCCCCGCCTCGTCTCCCAGCGGTTCTTCCTCGCGCCAGGCGACCGCGCCGTCTTGGTAGTGCTCGCGCTTCCAGATCGGCACCTCGGCCTTCAAGCGCTCGAGGAGCGTGCGGCTCGCCGCGTAGGCGGCTTCGCGGTGGGGTGAAGACACCGCGATCGCGACACTGGACTCTCCGACCTCCAGGGTTCCTAGGCGATGGACGACTCGGGCTCGCAGAGTCGGATCGGCCTGTTCGAGGTCTTCGACGATGCGAGCGAGCCGGCGCTCGGCCATCGCACGGTAGGCGTGGTAGGTGATGCGCGACACCGGCCGGCCACCGTGGTGGTTGCGCACCGTGCCCAAGAACAGCACCACCGCGCCGCAATCGGGGCGCTCGGCCGCGCGCACCAGCGCCGTGATGTCGAGGGGACGGTCGGTGAGCAAGCCGTCGGGCTCGGGGCTCGCGGCCGGGCGTCCGCCCGAGACCGTCGGGCTGCCGCCCGAAACCGGCGGCAGGAGCGCGACCTCGGCGCCCTCGAAGAGGAGGGTGTCGCCTGCCGCGACTTCGCCGTCGACCGCCACCGCGAGCCGCCGCCACAGCGGTCCGAGCTGGGGGTAGCGCTTGGCGAGGATCGTTCGCAGCTGGTCGATCGTCGTGCCGTCGTCGATGACCAGCGAGACCTCGCCGGCGCCGATCGCGTCGCTGGCGGTGGCGAAGGCGAGAAGGCGGATTCTCATCGGTGCGAGTGTCTTGGGGTTCTGCGGCTGCGGTCACGACGCGATCGGCCGCACCGCCGGGTACCTTCTACGGAATCTGCTGCCCGTGAGTCAAGTTTCCTAAGAGCGCAGGCGGTCAACCGAGAGCAGCAGTCTTGGACCAGCGGTCGATTCACAATCCCGATCTCGTTTCAGGTCCAAGACTGCCAACGAGGTTCCGGGCATGCGCCGCAGGCGCCTGCCCGGAACCTCGCAGCGACTCTATAATCCTCCGGTGCCGATCCTGGGAACCGCGCTCGCAGGCGAGGCGAGCTTCATGCGCCGCGCGGGCCATTGGCGGCAACAGACCGACCTCCTACGCGGCGAGGAGCTCGAGATCCATCAAGGCGGTGGCGAGACGGCGGCGGCGAGCCAGCACGAGCGCGGCAAGCTGCTCGCCCGCGAGCGCGTCGACCTCTTGCTCGACCCCGACGCGCCGCGGCTCGAGATCGGAGTGTGGTCGGCCTACGACCAGTACCAGGAGTGGGGCGGGGCTCCGGCGGCCGGGGTGGTGGTGGTCGTCGGCTCGATTGAGGGGCGCGCCGCGATCGTGGTCGCCAACGACGCCACGGTCAAGGCCGGCGCCTGGTTCCCGGCCACCTGCAAGAAGGTACTGCGGGCGCAGGAGATCGCGCTCGAGAACCGGTTGCCGATCGTCTACCTGGTCGACTCGGCGGGGGTGTTCCTGCCGCTCCAGGCGGAGGTCTTCCCCGATCGCGACCACTTCGGCCGCGCCTTTTTCAATAACGCCCGGCTGTCGGCGGCCGGCGTGTTCCAGGTGGCGGCGATCCTCGGTTCGTGTGTCGCCGGCGGCGCCTATTTGCCGATCCTGAGTGACGAGTCGCACATCGTCGAAGGCACCGGTTCGATCTTTCTTGCCGGCGCCCACCTGGTGAAGGCGGCGATCGGTGAGGTGGTCGAGAACGAAGAGCTCGGCGGAGCGCTGGTCCAGGCCGACATCAGTGGCGTTGTCGACCATCGTCATCCCGACGAGGCGACCTGCCTGCGGGTGATCCGCGAGCATTTCGCGCAGCTTGCGAGTGATCCCAGTCGCTGTCCGTTCGCGCGCCGCGCGTCGCAGCCGCCGCGCCACGCTCCCGGCGAGCTGTACGGGGTGCTGCCGATCGACCGCGCCCGTCCCTACGATGTCCGCGAGGTGCTGGCTCGGCTGCTTGATGGGAGCGAGCTCGAGGAGTTCAAGGCCCACTATGGCAAGACCCTGATTTGCGGCACCGGCTGGCTCGACGGCTGGGCGGTGGGGATCGTCGCCAACCAGCGCTCGATTGTCGAGCGCCGCACCGGTACGGGCGCCGGCGAGCGCGAGCTGCAGATCGGCGGGGTGATCTACTCGGACTCGGCCGACAAAGGCGCGCGCTTCGTCCAGCTGTGTAACCAGAAGGGGTTGCCGATCCTGTTCTTTCAGGACGTCACTGGCTTCATGGTCGGGACCCGGGCCGAACGCGGCGGCATCATCAAAGATGGCGCCAAGATGGTCAACGCGGTGGCCAATTCGGTGGTGCCCAAGATCACGTGCTTTCTCGGCAATTCGTTCGGCGCCGGCAACTACGCGATGTGCGGCCGCGCCTACGGCGCCCGGTTGGTGTGGTGCTGGCCGTCGGCGCACATCGCGGTGATGGGGGGCGACCAGGCGAGCCAGACGCTGCTCGCGATCCAGCTCAAGAACCGCGAAGTTCCCCAAGACGAGCGCGAGCGACTGCTCGCCGAGATCCAAGCGCGCTACACTGCGGCCTCCGATCCACGCTTCGCCGCCAGTCGGCTGTGGGTCGACGGCATCATCGATCCGGCCGCCACCCGCGAGGTGCTGGCCCACAGTCTGGCGGTGGTGACCCGCAACCACCAGCTCGGTGGCTTCAAGACCGGGGTCTTTCAGACGTGATCACTGCTGCGGCCGCGCCGGCGCGCTCCGGTCCCACCCTGCTGGTGCTGTTCGACATCGACGGCACCCTGCTGTCGTGCGGAGCCCAGGCCGGGCGGCTGCTGTTGGCGGTTCTCGAGGAGGTTTTTGGGAGGCCGGGAAACCCCGATCGACTCGCCTTCGCGGGCAAGACCGATTCCCGGATCGTCATCGAGCTGATGTCCGCGGTGGGGGTGCCCCGGGACGAGATCGAGACCCGGTTGCCGGATGTCCGCGATCGTTACCTGGCGCGCCTCGACGCCGCGCTCGACATCCGCCGGATGCGTCTGCTTGCCGGTGTCGGAACCTTGCTCGAGGCGCTTGCCCAGAGCCCGGGAGTCGAGCTGGGCCTGGTCACCGGCAACTGGGAAGGCGGGGCCCGCACCAAGCTCAGCCGCTTCGACCTCAACGGCTACTTCAGCTTCGGCGCTTTCGGCGACGACGGCATCGACCGCCACCAACTGCCGCCGATCGCGCTCGAGCGGGCGCGCCAGGTGACCGGCCACGAGTTCGCGGCCGGGCAGGTGTGGATCGTCGGCGACACCCCTCACGACGTCTCCTGCGGTCGCCACCACGGTCACCGAGTGCTGGCGGTCGCCACCGGCCACTGGAGCGTCGAGCAGCTGCTTGCCGAGGGCGCCGACCGCGTGGTCTCCGGTCTTGACGGCGACACCGCCCTCGGGGTGCTACTCGAGGCAGCGGGTCGATGAACGCCAAAGCTCGCTACGGCTGCGAACGGAGCCCGGATCGATGACCGCTGTCGACAAACGACTCGTCCTCGACGGCTGGCACCGAGATCGCGGCGCCCGCTTCAGCAGCCTAGGCGGGGTCGCGGTTCCGGAGAGCTACGGCGATTGGCGCGCCGAGCTCGAGTCGATGGGGTCCGCTGTCGCCCTGGTCGATGCCAGCTACGAGTCACGGCTCGAGTTGGTGGGAGAGGACCGGCTGCGATTCTTGAACGGGCTGTGCACTCGCAACACGAGCGCATTGTCGGCGGGGGAATCGGTGTCGGGGTACATCACCGATTCCCGCGGTCACATCCTCGCCGACCTGACCGTGCTCGCGCTTGCCGACCGTGCCTTCCTGGTGCTGCCGCCGGCCCGCGGCGAAGCGATCGCAGAGCACCTCGGACGCTACGTGGTCACCGACCGGGTCGAGATCCGGTCGCTCGATGATCTGGTGCCCTTGACCCTCGCCGGTCCCGGCGTTCGGTTCGAGCTCGAAAGCCGGGGTGCTGAGGTCCCCGCCGAGGCCGGCGGACACCTTCGGAGCTCGCTGTTCGGCAGCCAGGTCCATCTCGAGCACCATTCTCGTCTCGGCGTCCCGGGGTTCACGGTGTGGGCCTCGGCTTCGATCGCTCGACCATTCGCCGACCAGCTGGTCGACGAGCTGGGGGCGCGACCGGCGGGCATGACCGCGATCGCGGCGCT
>JAQBHE010000296.1:0-11300 GCA_032128015.1 Holophagae bacterium | reverse complement strand
GGAACACCCCGCCGGCCCAGGCCGACGGGGCTTGCGTCGTGGCGTACCACAAACGGTCAGGGCCTGGGGATCACCACCAGGCTCATGAGAGCAGTCCCTAGGGAGTGCAGATGTAGCCTTCGAAGGGCAGGACACCGGTGGCGAGGTTCGGGATCGCGACGTAGAACTGGAAGGCCCCGAAAGCGTTCTCGAAGGCCCCCGTGCCGCCGACGATCTTTGCTCCCCCGGCTTCACCGCCGAACTCGGTTTCGTACCAGGAGCGCTCGTCGAACTCGAGGGTTCCGTTCTTCGTCGTGATCCACGAGTGGTACTTCCCTGCCTCGAAGTCGGTCGAGCCGTCGCCGTAGATGTCGTCGCTGGAGATGAAGTCGGCGTTGTTCCAACAGACCGTGTAGGTGCCGTTGAGAGTGCCCGTGACCTTGGCCCACTCTGCGCATCCGTCGAAATCGCCGGGGTCGACGAACTCGAAGGAGCTGGCGTGCGCCTGAAACGTCTGGTAGTCGCAATCCTGCGCCGCGCCGGCCCAGGGCATGGCGGCGCCGATGAGAATCGCGAGCGCCGCCCCCAGTGACCCTCTCGCCCAACTACGCTGCGTGTACTTCTGTGTCGTCTTCATTTCACGATCCCTCCCGTTCGGTTGTCGGTTGTGAGCCCCTGCTGGGTCTCCTGTCTCATATAGCGCAGCCGGGAGCCCTCCACCCTCATGGGAGTCGCGGTTTTCTCGAGCTCGGTCCGGAGATAGCGCCGTCGCCCAGCGGGTCGCGGAATCCTTCTGAGGGTAGCGGCCGACCTTGGGCGGCCGAGGACGGGGCCGCGGTTGCCGCGGTCTCGCCGTTCTCTCCCAGGGCGGTTAGAGCCGCTCAGGCTCCCGCACCAGCACGACTCGGGTGTACAGCAGCTCGAACCCCAGTCGCTTCACGTTCTGCTGCGATTTCGATCCCGGCTGGGTGGTGACCACGGCAACATCGCAGCCCTGCTCCCTGGCGTCCGCGAGCCGGCGATCGAGCATCGCGGTCTGGATGCCGCGTCGACGATGCACGGGAAGGGTGGCGGCGCCGCACAACTGGGCGACGCCATCGAACACCCTCAGGCTCGCGCCGCCCGCGACCACGTCATCAAGGCGCGCGAGGTAGCGAGTGAAGCCGCGAGCCTCGGCCATGTCGCCAATCGCCCGCTCGATCGCCTCCCGGGGGTACGACTCGGAGGAGGGGACTCCTTGCTCGTCAGGAGTCGCGAATCCGTCCACCACCACGTCGAGCCACATACCGAGCTCGTCGAGGCCGCTGGGCTCGACCTCGACGCCGACGGGAAGCTCGCGCCCGGCGATCTCTTCGAGCGATCTCCCGAGCACGTCCTCGAATCCGTCGAGGACATAGCCACGGCGCGACAGCAAAGGCGCGATTGACGGCTCGCCGAGGCTCGACAGCTCGACCCGAACGCCCGAGCCGCGTCGAAAGGTCTCGCCCTCGAACGCCTCGAGGTCGGCCACGTCGAGTGGCCCCGCGAACCCCAGTCCGGCGACCTTGTTCATCGGCGAATCGTTACCTGCCCAGACCGCGACCCCGCCGACGATCCCGGCGACCAGGACCGCCGTCTCCGGGCGGCGGCGCCGGATCGCGTCGACGCAGTCTCGAAGGAGCTGGCATTCGGCGCGCTCGATCCGCCGAGCAAGGTCGATGCTCGCGAACAGCATCGGGAGACCATAGCGCACGGCTGGACGTCACGAGCTCGCATCTCCAAGCGCGTCGCATTGCGGTGCTTGGAGGATCGAGGGAGTCACCCGGGCTTCCGCGCCACGTCGCGCGTCGACGTGGATCCTCAGCGAAACCTCGTAGATGCCTCACGAGGGCCGAAGGACTCGCGAGGAGGTGCTGTGGCCTAGTGAAGTCCCGACGACACGCCGTGCCGCTGATTGAAGCCGCGGAATCGTGCCGCCGAACACAAAGGGAGGACATGAGAATGAACCGTGAGAGGCGAATCTTGAATTTGCTGGCAGTTCTCGCGATCGGAGCGTTCCTGGTCGCCACCAGCGCGGCGCCCGTGGCGGCGCAGGGCAAGGACATCGCGGGCTCCTACTGGGCGCTGTTGAACCTCGACGCGATCGTGGACGGGGGTCGCGTCGAGACGCTCGGCGTGATCCTCGACCAGAACGGCGCTGTGCTGTTCACGTCTGAGCATGAAGCGGACAAGGAGTCGCCGGGGGTGGGCGCCTGGAGGCACCTTCCCGGAGGATTGATCGGGATGGGCGCCTCGAGCTTCCGATTCGGGCCCAACCCAGTGGACAGCATCTGCGCTCTGATCGGCGTGGACTCGCCGCCGGACAACTGCGTCCTCAAGGTCGGTGGCACGCTGAGCCGAGATGGCGCTGGGGGGCCTCGCGGGTGAGATGTTTCTGACCATCGAGAACCTCGACGGGTCGGCCGTCTTCACGATTCCGGCTCCGCTGCCCATCACCATGAGGAAGTTGACGCTCGCGGATTTCCCGGGCGCGTCGCCGTAGCTCGATTCGGGCCCTGGTCGTCCCGGCGCTCGTCGCGAGCTGCCGATGGGGCGGTCGATGTCTTGGCTCGGGGTCGCGCCGGCACTCGGTTCTCCGTGTGTCGGCGCCCGGCCAGGCCGGGGCGGCCACCTGGGTTCTGCCCGAGCGCGCCTTGCAGGCTCGAGTCATCGCGAGGGTCGAGCCCTTCGTGGGATCTCCGCCGAGTCATGCAACGAATATCACCGCAGGATACGAAGTTGGCTGAGCCACTTCGGGTCGAGCCTGCGCGTCTCCCTGTGAAGGCAGTTCCCTCTTGAGGGGATATTGATCATGCGCAACGCGCCTTCCGTCGGGCTTTGGGGCGAGATCATCGCCCGATCGCAAGAAGTGAAGCCGTTTCAGGAGGTGGAGTGATGAAGAACGTGACCCGCTCGGGAATGTCTGTGGCGATGCGCGTTGCAATTCTGGTACCGGTGCTGTTGGCTGGAGTGAGCCGCGGCACCCCTGCGGGTAGCGCGAGCGTGCCAGCACCCAACCGGCCGTCGTTTCTCGAGGCCTACGGCAAGTTGCCGCTCGCCTTCGAGGAGAACCGCGGCCAGGCGCCCGAGCCGATCGACTTCGTGGCGCGCGGGCCGGGCTATGACCTCCTCTTGGGTGCTGGTGGGGCGGTGCTCTCCCTGAATCTTCCGAGCGACGGTCCAGCGGACGAGACTCCCGTCGAAGGGATCTTCGATCCGCCCCTGCGCCCAAGCGACGAACGAGCCGTGGTTCGGATAGAGCTCGTCGGGGCTGTGTCGCGCCCGCAGGCTCGCGGGGTCGAACCGCTGCCGGGGCGAACCAACTACCTGATCGGCAGCGATTCCTCGAAGTGGGTCACCGCAGTGCCTCAGTACCGCAAGGTCGCCCTCGAGGGCATCTATCCGGGAATCGACCTCGTCTACTACGGCAACCAGGGTCAGCTGGAGTGGGATTTCGTGGTGGCGCCGGGGGCAGATCCTGGCCAGATCGCCATGCACTTCGAAGGGGCGACTGTGGGGGCACATGAGAATGGCGCGCTGGTGCTCGCGGCTCGCCATGGCGAGATCGTCCTCCGCAGGCCCGTCCTCTACCAGGAGGTGGCCGGAGCACGCCTGCCGGTCGATGGTGAGTACCTGATCGGAGAGCACGGAACGGTGGGCTTCGAGATTGGCGAGTACGACCCTAATAGCGCCCTCGTGATCGACCCCGTTCTGGTGTACTCCACCTTTCTGGGCGGAAGTGACGTCGACGCGGCAACCGGCATCGCGGCCGACGCCACCGGTGCCGTCTATGTAGTCGGGTATACCCTCTCGATCAACTTTCCTACCGCCAATCCCTTTCAGCCGCTCCGAGCCCCAGGTTTCGATGTCTTCGTGTCCAAGATCGATCCGACTGGGTCATTTCTCGTCTACTCGACGTTTCTTGGCGGCGGGAACAGCGATTTTGGCCGCGATATCGCGGTCGACTCGGCGGGCCATGCCTACATCACCGGTTACACCTACTCGGGAAACTTCGGCGGGCAGACTCCCTTCCCGACGACGGCTGGTGCAGTTCAGCAGCCCTTCGACAACCGTTGCGCCACCACCCTGTCTCCATACGCGCAGTGCGCGATGGTCTTCGTCACCAAGCTGGCTTCGGACGGGTCCACTCTCGAGTACTCGACGGTGCTCGGCGGGGAGACCAAGAACGGTCCCACCAACACCGACGTCGGCGAAGCGATTGCGGTCGATCCCGCAGGACATGCCGTCGTTACGGGCTCAGCCGGATCGGACTTTCCGACAACTGCCGGCGCCTTCCAACCCGCGAGGTACCCATCTTCGGGTCCAGACGCCTTTGTGACGAAGCTCGATCCTGCCGGTTCTTCGCTCGTCTACTCGACCTTTCTCGGGGGCAGCAAGAGCGATCGCGCTTCATTGGTCGCTGTCGACGTCACCGGCCATGTATACGTGGGTGGTGTCACAACGTCCCCGAACTTCCCGCTGGCGAGCCCCCTACAGGCTCTGTGCACCCCCACGACCGGTTTTAGCGAGTGCGTAGACCTCTTCGTAGCCAAGCTCGACCCAAGCGGCTCCACCCTCGTCTACTCGACCTTTCTCGGAGGCAACGACTCCGACCAGGCATCCGGAGCCTTGACGGTCGATGCCGCCGGCAGTGTCTACATCTCGGGCCTCACCGAATCGACGGATTTCCCCACCGTAAACCCGGTCCAAGCGACCCACTCGGGAGGGCGGGACGCCTTCGTGACCCAACTCGACCCCACCGGCTCGTCATTGGTTTTCTCGACCTATCTCGGTGGCGCGGACGACGACTTCGCCCTCGATCACGCGCTCGATTCTCAGGGCAACGTGTTCGTCGTAGGCACGACCGGCTCGCCGGTCTCTGCAAGCGCTGTCGTCGGGAACTTTCCAACGACCAGCGACGCATTTCAATCCGTGTTCGGAGGCGCTCGATTCGATGCCTTCTTCAGTCAGCTTTCTCCGGACGGCGGCCAGCTCGTGTACTCCACCTTCCTGGGTGGTGTGGGAGAGGACTCAGGCGACGGAGTCGCGGTCGACGGCATCGGTGGCGTCTACCTCACCGGCTCGAGCCGATCCGCCGACTTTCCCCTGCTGGGGGCGATCGACGCCACCCAGCAGTCCGGGGACGCCTTTGTCGCCAAGTTCTTATTCGCCTCCCCCAACCAAGCCCCCACGTGCAGTGCCACACCCACCGTCACCGCCGAATGCGGCGGGCTGGTGACCGACGTGCTCGGTCTCGACGGCACAGCCTCCTCCGACCCCGACGGCGACGCCATCACCTATCTTTGGACCACCGACTGTCCGTCGGCCACCTTCGACGACCACACCAGCGCCACCCCGACGCTCCAGCTCGAGAGCCTCACTTCCGGGGTCTGTGCGCCGCTTTCCTGCACCGCGACCCTCTCGGTCGATGACGGCACGGAGGAGAGCACCTGCGCTCCAACTACCGTCACTGTTTCCGACACCCAGGCGCCGGCGATCACGATCACCGGCGATCCGGCCCCGGCTCTCCAGTGCGCGGTCGACCCGTTCAGCGATCCGGGCGCTTCCGCGAGCGACGTCTGTGACCCGAGTGTCAGCGTCGATACCGCCGGCTCCGTCGATCCCAACACTGCCGGCGCTTATCTGCTGACCTATGACGCCGCCGACGCCTGCGGCAACCCGGCCGTCCAGGCCAGCCGCAACGTCTCGGTGATCGACACGCTCGCGCCCAGCATCCTCGTCGACACCGCGCCGATCATTGTCACCGACACCGCCTGCAGCGACTCGGCCACACTCACCTTGCCGACCGCGAGCGCGAGCGATCTCTGCGATCCGGCGCCTGGCCTCACCAACGACGCGCCGGCGAGTTTTCCGGCGGGCGCCACCACCACAGTGACCTACAACGCCACCGACGCCAGTCTCAACGCCGGCACAGCCACGGTCGATGTCACCGTGCTCTATGGCGCCAACATCGCGATCACCGCCAACAAGCACACGGTCGGCTCGGGCTCGCATCCCGGATCCGACAAGGAGCCGCTGGTCGGAATCGATGTCTTCGCCTACGACAAGTCGGATGGGAGCTGTTCACGCGACGTGTGCGGCGGAATCTCTCACCAGCACTACCAGTGCATCGTCGACACCTGTTTGCCGATCAGCGGATGTGCAACAGACGCAAGCGGTCAGTGCACCATCAACGCCCCGGCGGGCGACTGGATCGTAATCTCCGACGACGCGACCAAGACCACCCTGCCCGATCCGCTCGGCGTCTCGGCCAGCGACCTACTCTGCGGCGAGACCAAGCAGAAGCACCTGCAGCAGATCGTGCGCGACGACGGCAAGAAGCTGCCGGGCAAGACCACCCGTCGCACCGGCTCCGAGCTCCTGATCATCGAGCCCGAGGTGATGGAGTGGACCGACACCACGGAGCAGTATCCGGTGGTCTTCGACAGCGTCGGCGAGTGGAACGCCGAGGTAGCGGTGGCGCCACCGGAAGGCTTCGTCTCCGACTACGAGTCACTCACCGAGCAGGTCACAGACGAGGTCAAGGCGGTGCAGTTTACCCTCACCGACGTCGGCAGCGACTGGATCCCCACCGAGACTCGCTTCACGCTGAAGCACGGCGGCCGCAGGGAAATCGTGCTGAGCCGGGTCGGTGTGAAAGTGGGCGAAGGTCTCGCCAAGGCCAAAGGGCTCAGCCGTGAAGGCCATCCGCTCGGCCCCGACGGCAAGCCACACCCCCACGCCGGTTTCGATCCGCGATCCGAGTGGCCGGTCGAGATCTCCGGTTGGATCGAGCCCTCGGCGATCGACGCGCGTTGGACGGTGAAACTCCATGTCGAGACGACCAGCATGCTCGAGCTCGCGGTGACCCGCGGCCAGGGCAAGGTGGTCGCGGTGCTCGCAAGCGGCGAGTTTCTTGCCGGCGACCACGAGTTCGAAGTCGACCCCAAGAGCTCGAGCAACGGGCGGTTCTTTCTTCGACTGGTGAGCGGTGATCTGGTGCAGGAGGTGCCGCTCGACCTGCGCTAGCGCCAGGCGGTCACGGTGCGGTGCGCATCAGTCGGACGGCGCCTTTCTGTCAGACCGAAGCGAGCGACGGCGTTCGCACCAACCGTGAACCGTCACCGGCCGCGGCAAGCCATTCGTCCCGCCGGGAAAACAGCCTGATCTTCGGGCTGCTAGAGGCGCGCGGCCAGCTCCTTCGCGATTGTGAGATGCCGCGGCATTCCGAGCTCGCGGTAGCCATTCTCGGCGCGGTCGAGGAGCTCGGCGGCGCGCTCGCGATCACCCTTCCGGTTGCGCTCGATAAGCATCGCGGCGTACCACCGCCGAGCCTCTGCCTGCTCGCTCCGGAACGGAATCTCGTCGGCCTGCCGCAGCGCGGTCTCGAAGTGCCGTTCCGCTGTCGGCCATTGTCCGCCTGATGCAGCGGCGATTCCGCAGACCGTCTCGATCAGCGTACGGCCGTCGGGGCTGACCACGGTGCCGGTGGCGAGGGCCTGACGGGCGAGGGGATAGAGCTCGCTGGCGCGTTCGGCCTCGCCGAGCGTTGCCAATGCCTCGATCGCCCCGAGGAGCAGTGTGTAGGCGCCGTAGGAGCTCCGCTGCCCGGGGTGCGGCAGCAGTTCCTGGGCCTCCTGGAGACGGTGGAGGGCGCTGCTGTGTCGGCCCAGGTAGGCCTCCCACAGGATCAACCCACCGAGCACGTAGCCGTAGTTCATGGAGCTGATCCGGGTCGCGCCGAGCGCTTCGGCAGTGCGGCTGCACGCGGCTTCGAAGTGGCCATGGTAGAACTCTATTTTGGCGAGCCAGAGCGCGTAGTTCGAGTGAAGTGGAATCTCGGCCTGGACACAGATCCCTGCGCCGACTCGACCCGCGAGCTCGTACTCGTCGAGGCCGCCGTTCTTCATCCACTGTCCCCGGTCAGTAGCCTGGAGCGAATTCAGGCGGGCACCATGGTGTCCGAGCCGCCGCGCCAGGGGCTCGGCCTCGTCGCGATAACGGTCGACGCTGGCGAGGTCGCCGAGCAATCTCGAAGCATGCTGGAAGTAGGCGAGAGCGTCGGCCAGGTTCCACAGGTCGCCGGTATGGCGCAGTCGCTCGATGGCCAGCGCTGCGGCGCACGCCTGCTCCGGGCTACGCATTCGAGCCAGGTAGAGCCAGGAGCTCGCGATCAGCACTTCGCCGTGAATCTGCGGATTGCCGATCGCCTCGGCCATGGTGATCGCATCGCGGATCATCGCGTTGCCCGCTCCCGCCCAGGCGGCGATCGCGAGCAAGCGGCACCGCTCCGGGCTCGGGTCCGGAGGTAGGCAGGCGAGACCGCGCTCGGCGAATCGGCGGGCCTCATCGTTTTTTCCGGGCCAGATGAATAGGTGCCCCAGGTCCCGACACAGCTGGGTCGTGGACCGGACATCGCCAGCAGCCTCGGCAAGGGGCAGGGCGGCGCTCCAGTCTTCGATCGCGCGCGCCCAGTCTCCGAGGCCACGGTGGGCGCGGCCGCGCCTGCGAAGGATTCGGGCGTGGTCTTCTTCACGACCGGGACCGACCGTGAGCGCGCGATCGAAGTCGTGGACCGCCTCCTCGAAGGCGAGCCGTTCGAGGGATTGATCGCCGGCGCGCTCGAGGAAGGAGGCGGTCCTTTCGGGATCGGCCTCGGCGCCGGCGTTGAAGAGGTGGTGGGCGATCGCGCCGATGTTGCGCTCGAGGTCGCGCGGGCCGAGGGTCTCGAGCGCGTCCGCGACCTTGAGGTGAAGGCGCCGGCGCCGCGGCGCCGAAACGGCGGCGAGCAAGGTCTGGCGGATCAGCTCATGAACGAACATCAGGATGGCGTCGGCATCGTCGGTGTCCGGGTCCGCGGCGATCAGCGACCGCCTTGCCGCGTCGTCGATCTCCCGGATCAAGCGGTCGCGATCGAGACCGCTGGCCTTGGCCAGGAGGTCGAAGGAGAAGCGCCTACCGATCGTCGCGGCGACCTCGAGCGTCTCGCGCCCGTCCTCGCTCAGGTGACCGAGACGGCGGGTGAGCAGGAGACGGGTCGTCGGTGGCACCTCGGACTCGGCGATCGTCAACCGTTCGAGCCAATCGCCGCTCCCGTCGAACAGCCGGCCTTGTTCGCGAAGATGTAGGAACACTTCCTCGACGAAGAATGGATTGCCCTCGGTCTCCCGATAGACCACGTCGACTAACGTTTCAGGCACCGGCCGGTCGGAGAGCGTGCCGAGCATCGAAGCGACCTCGGTCGAGTCCAGGCGGCCGAGGGGGACTGAATCGGCCAGGCGCTCGCGAATGAGCCGGGCCAGCAGTTCCCGGAGCGGTTCGGAGAGAGCCGTTTCGGTGCTGCGATAGGTCGCGACCAGAAGCACCGGCCAGGTGCGGATCTGCGGCGCTAGGTGGCCGAGGAGGTGGACGGTCGCTTCGTCGGCCCAGTGCAAGTCCTCGAGGATCAGCACCAGGAGTCGGGCTCGGCCCGCGTTCTCAACCAGCTGCCCCAGGCATCGGAACAAGTAGCGACGCCCCTCGGCGCGCGGCAGATCGAGCGGCGGCTCGAGATCCCGGAACCGCCGGCGGAGCTCGGGAACCAGCTTGGCGATTTCGGGGGCGCCATCGCCGAGCAGCTCGCGAAGGGCCGCTGGCGGAGTGATCCCGATCGTGGTCTCGAGGATCTCGATCCAGGGCGCGTAGGGAGGCGCGCCCTCCGCTTGAACACAGTGCCCGAGGAGCGCGACCGCGCCGCCGTTCGATGCCATGGACGCGAGCTCTTCGGTCAGGCGGGTCTTGCCGATCCCGGGCTCGCCCGAGACTAGCACCAGCGATCCATGACCGACCGTCGCGTGTTCGAGAGCGCGTTCGAGCATTGCTCGCTCCTTCAAGCGTCCCACCATCGGCCCGCGGCGGCCGGCAACCGGCTTGGCCGGAGAGAACAGCGCAACCGGCGTCACCGGCTCGACCTCGGCGATCAGCCGGTAGCCAGTGCGGGCGACGGTCTCGATGAATCGTGGAGCTCGCGGCTCGTCTTTGAACGTGTGGCGCAGCAGGTGGATTGCTCGGGTCAAGATTCCGTCCGCGACAAAGGTCTCGGGCCATACTGCTTCGAGGAGCTCGGCGCGACTGATGACATCGCCCGGTCTTCGAGCGAGCTCGCAGAGCACAGCCATCGCCTTCGGCTCGAGCTGGTGGCAGGCGCCGCGGATGGTCACGCGACGAGTCGACGGATCGACCCGGTGGCCACCTAGTAAGAAGGCACTCTTCATCGACGCTTGACCACGACTCGAGTTTCTTTCCCCCGGCACGGTCCGCGGCGGACTCGTAGGACGATGGTGCCGCCGGGCAAACCTCACCGGCCAAGCAGATCCTTGGCCCTCGACGTCGTGAGACGGACCACAGCCGGCGCCTTCTGCGATTAGTTCCGAGCAGATTCTAGGCCGGATCGTCACCGGAGCCTAAGGGGAAATGCGGCGCTCGATTGCGCCGGCGCCCCGGCGCTGCCGGCGAGGGCCGAGAGTCAGTAGACTCCCGCTGTGCTGCGGCTCTATCAGTTCGCGATCTCGCACTTCTGCGAGAAGGCGCGCTGGGCTCTCGACTACAAAGGGCTCGAGCACGAACGCGTGAACCTCCTGCCGGGCCCGCACCTGCTCAAGATGAAGCGGCTCGCGCCCAAGTCGTCGACTCCGCTGCTGGACGACGATGGGACGTTGATCCAGGGCTCGGCGGAGATTGTCAGCCACCTCGATGACCGCTTTCTGGAGCGCTCGCTCACGCCCGAGGACCCGAACCTCGCCCGCGAGGCGTTGGAATGGGAGAGCTTCCTCGACGCCGAGGTCGGCGTCCACGTGCGCAGGATCTGCTACCACACCCTGCTCGAGCACCCGGTTATCGTGGTGCCGTTCTTCACCCACGGCGGTCCCTGGTACGGCCCCCTGCTCTACAAGGTGATCTTCCCTCGACTGCGCAAGGTCATGCGCCAAGCGATGGACATTCGCGACGAGACAGTTGCGGTCTCTCGCCAGCGACTCGACGCCGCGGTCAATCGGCTGGCCGCAGCGCTCGACGGTCGAGAATCTCTGGTCGGCGATCGGTTCACCCGTGCCGACCTCGCGGCGGCGGCGCTGCTGGCGCCGCTGTTTCGGCCCGCGAAGTACGGCCTGCCATGGCCGGAGCGCTTCCCGCCTGCGGTCGAGGCGCTCGCCCAAGACTGCGCCGCGATGGCGCCGTGGGTGGGGCGGATGTACGCCGCGCACCGCTGAGACTAGCGGAATCGGCGGGATAGGATCCGAGGCTCAGAGTCCATCGTCGGAGGGCAT
>JAQBHE010000295.1:0-11639 GCA_032128015.1 Holophagae bacterium | reverse complement strand
TTTCGGTGCCTGTCACTTCGCGGGGGCTTGCCGCTGCTCGCGGACCGCGATACGTTGGAGTCCGATCCGCAGAAAGGCAGGACCCCATGACTCGTCGAAGAACGCTCGTCCCGCTCGTTCTCGGGGCGCTCTCGCTCGCCGCTCTCGGTGCGACCGGCAGCGAGACGGCGCCCGCGGACGGAAACACCGACCGCCCGACGTTTTACCGCGACGTGCTGCCGGTGCTGCAGAACGACTGCCAGGAGTGCCACCGCCCGCGCGGCACCAGCTACGGCGGCCAGCTGGCGCCGATGGCGCTCACCGGCTACGACGAGGTGCGGCCCTGGGCGCGCGCGATCGCGCGCAAGGTGAAGGCGCGCGAGATGCCGCCGTGGGACGCGGATCCGCGCCACGACGGAGTCTTTCTCAACGAGCGGGTGCTCGCCGCAAGCGAGATCGACACCCTGGTGCGCTGGGCGGACACCGGCGCGTCCGCCGGCGATCCCGCCGACGCGCCGCCGCCACGGGTGTTCGCGAACCAGGACGGCTGGATGATTGGCGAGCCGGATCTGATCGTCGAGATGCCGGAGCCCTACTGGGTCGCCGACGACGTCGCCGACCTCTACGCCGCCTTCTCGGTCGACCTCACCGAAGAGCAACTGCCCCGCGACCGGTGGATCGTTGCTTTCCAGTGCAAGCCGGACAGCGACCTCGTCCATCACTTCAACGCCAACATCCTGGCCCCGGTCGACGGCAAGCTGCCCCCACCGCCCAAGTTCCCGGGACCGGGCGAGATCGCTCCTGACCCGGCCAACGCCGGCCGCTACATCGGCGGCGTGGCCTCCGGCACCGATTCGCTGCCTTACCCCGACGGTTTCGCCCTGCGGCTGGAGAAGGGCAGCCGGGTCAGCTTCGACATCCACTACCACAAGGAGCCGGGCGCCGGCACCGGCAAGTGGGATCGCTCGAAGATCGGCTTCAAGCTCACCGACAAGCCGCCGACTCGCCAGCTCGGAACCGGAATGGACGGGCGCGGTCCGATCTCCACCTATCGCTTCGAGATCCCTCCGGGCGTCGAGCGCTACCAGCTGGGGCCGGTATCGCGCACCTTCACCCAGGACTCGGACATCATCCAGCTGATGCCCCACATGCACATGCGCGGCGCGGCCGCCACCTTCGAGGTGATCTATCCGAGCGGCGAGCGCGAGGTGCTGCTGCACGTCCCGGAGTACGACTTCAGCTGGCAGACGGTCTACCGCTACCGTGGGTTCAAGCGGGTTCCGGCCGGCACCTCAATCGAGTTCACGGCCTGGTACGACAACACCGCCGAGAAGGGCGCGCGCTTCGGTTTCGACCCCACCCAGACCGTACGCTTCGGCCGCGAGTCGACCGACGAGATGATGATGGGCTTCGTCACCGCGGCGGCGGTCGAGCCCCAACAGTGACCGGCCCCCAGCACGCCGTCTGATCGGGCAGGTCGTCCTCTCGAGGATGCGGAAAGTGACAGGCACCGAAATCCCGGTCGCCTCCCAGCACCCGCCTTCCGCAATGCGACATTTCTTTCGGTGCCTGTCACTTCGCGGGGCGCTGGCGGTTCTCGAAGAGCTCGATGGTGCGGCTCCCGGAGCGCAGGGTGACATTGGCGAAGGTGGCGTCGGCCTTCTGGCCGCCGAAGGCGCCGACCGAGATGAACCACACGCCGACGATTCGCCGCGGCCGCGTGCCGCCCACCGCGCGGTCGTAGTCGGCGGCGATTCGGCGGGTGTGACGGGCCCATTCACCGAGCCCCCTTTCGCCGCTCTCGATCACGATGTGGGTCTCGCGCTGATCCCACCAGGGTAAGGGACAGCGGAAGTCGGTCCCGGCCGGGACATCACGGGCGCGCATCCAGGTGATGTCCTGGCCATTGTCGAGCTCGACCGCGATGCTCGAGTAGTCGTGGCTGCGGGCATCGGTCTCGGGTCCGAGCGCGGGCAGCGTGTCGTATCGCCACTCGAAGGTGATCTCGGTGTCGTCCTCAAGCTCGAGGTCGACCGCCTTCTTGACGATTCCCGCGGCGCGCTCGGCGGTGCCGCGGATGCCGCGTCTCTCACCGTCCTCGAACGCCGCGAAAACCCGGCTGTTGCGCAGGTGGCACAGCGAGCGGAAGCCCTTGGGCAGCTTGGGGGCGCTCTCGAGGTCGGCGAGCGCGGCCGCCACCGCGGGCTCGCTCCGAAGGTTCGAAAGACCGCTCTCGAGGTCGACCTTCCAGGTCGCGACCACGACCTGGAGGTCGAGCGGGTGGGTGGGTGCTTGGCTGGCGGAAGACGGCAGCGCGCCGGTGCAGTCGGCCCACCTCACTCCGTCCGGCCGGACCCCGATCTCGATTGCTCCCGAGCGGTGTGCGACGAACGAGTAGGTCTCGCTGGGGGTGTTCTCGACCTCGCCGCCGCCGATGCGCAACCACAGCAGGTCGCGCGGTCGGGTCGGGCGCTCGAAGCCGCTCGCCTCGCCGAAGGCGAACGTGGTCACGCCGCGCCCCTGCTCGACCTCGATGCCGGCAGGCCGGAAGCCGTCGCCGGTGCTCGCGAAGCGCACCAGCGCGACCCGCTCGATCTCGACACCGATCCGCTGCTCGAGTGCGGAGCGGAGCTCGGAGGCTTGGTCCGCCGCCGCGGGTGAGGCGAGCAGTGCGACCGCGGCGCTGGCGAGGCACCGGCCGGCGATCATCACGGAGACTCCGGCGCCGGCGCGCACGGGGTTGCCGGCAACCCCGACGGGCTCGACTTCGAGCCCATCGCTGTCTTTCATCGCCATGGTCGTTTCGATTCCCGGGCGAGCTCAGTGTATCGATCGCTGACTCTCCTGACGACGTTGCCCCACCCTGCCGACCGCTCCAACCACCCACAGAATCCCGGCCCGAGGCCGAGTATGCTCGGCAGTCCAAAGGCCGAAGCGTCCGTCGCACTCTCGAGGAGCACTTCGCTGCACGAAGCTCACCTGGTTTCTCTCGCCGAGAACGCCTTCGAGGCGCTGGTGATTCACGACCTCGGAATCGCGTTGGCTGCCAACTCAGCATTCGCGGAGCTACTGGGGATCGACACTGGAGCGGTTCAGGGCAGTGATCTGCGGGTGCTGATCGACACTACCGACCCGGACAAGCTCGCGACGGTGTTGGCGGCTCCCGGCCCACCGGTGGAGATCGCGTGTGCTCGGTCGACCGGCGATGAGCTCGTCGTCGAGGCCCGCGGCCGATCACTCGTCATCGACGGCAGGCCCCTCCACATGCTCGCCCTGCGCGACGTCACCGCGCATCGACGTACCGTCGACGCCTTGCTCCGGAGCCGAAGGCATCTGGAGGCGGCGCAATGCCAGGCCCGGCTCGGGAGCTGGGAATTCGCGCCGGAAACCGGTCGACGGTCCTGGTCGCCGGAGATGTTCCGCTTGCTCGGGCTCGATCCCACGGCGGAGATTCCTTCGCTGACCGACCGCCTGCAGCTCGTTCATCCCGAAGATCGAGAGGCCGTGGCCGCCTACCAACGAGCCGCGCTCGAGGGCAAGCCGGCGTCCGCGCGCTATCGCACCAACCCGGACCGGGGACCGGTACGCCATCTCGAATCCGAGGCGCGCCCCCTGCTGCGCGATTCCCAAACCGAGACCCACCTCCTGGGAACAGTGCGCGACATATCGGACCACGTGGACCGCGAGCGCGCCCTCCGCGAGCGCGAGACCCGTTTTCGGGCGTTGATCGAGAACGCCCACGACGCCTGCACCATGTTCAACGCCGACGGCACGCTTCGCTACATCAGTCCGGCGATCCAGCGAGTGCTCGGATGGAAGCCCGAAGAGCTGATCGGACGTCCGGGCCTCGAGCTGGTGCACCCAGACGACCGAGAGGCCGCCGGGGAGGTCTTCGCCCGATCGATGTCGGAACCCGGACAGGTGATTCGACAAACCCATCGACTGCGCCATGCTGACGGCTCCTATCGCCAGATCGCGATCACTGGCCGCAACCTGCTCGACGATCCCGCCATCGGCGCCATCGTCACGAACCTCCGCGATGTCTCGGAGCAGTACGCCCTCGAAGCGATGCTGCGCCAGGCGCAGAAAATGGAAGCGATCGGGCAGTTGACCGGAGGCATCGCCCATGATTTCAACAACCTCCTGACCGTGATCTTGGGCGTTGCCGAGCTGATCGAGCGACGCATTCCTGTCGCCGAGACCGACGTTCGCCAAGACATTGCCCAGATCCGCGCCGCCGCGCTTCGCGGCGCCGACATGGTTCGAAAGCTCCTCGCCTTCAGCAGGAAGGAGGGGCTGCAGCTGGCGACCGTCGACATTGCCCGACTGTGTGACGAGACCGCCTCGATGCTGCGTACACTCTTGCCTGAAACCGTGGGCCTCGAGGTCCGGAACTCCGGAGAGCCGTCGACGACGCACGCCGACCGGGGGGCGGTGCAGCAGATCCTGATCAACCTGGCCACCAATGCTCGCGACGCCATGCCCGAGGGCGGAAGCCTGACCGTGTCGGTGAGCTCGTTCGAGCCGAACGATCGCTTCCTCGCCTTCCACGGCGATTTCGAAAGCGCGCGGTACGTCCGTCTAGCGGTCACCGACACCGGCGTCGGCATGTCCCCGGAGGTACAGCAGAGTCTCTTCAATCCATTCTTCACGACCAAGTCGGTCGACAAGGGGACCGGACTCGGAATGTCGATGGTCTACGGCCTGGTCAAGCAGCACGGCGGCCAGGTCGAAGTGGAGAGTGCCCCGGGAAAGGGGACGACCGTCTCCATCTACCTGCCAGCGTCGGACGGTGAAGAAGAGGTCGTCGCGGAAGAGATCGAAGCGGTGATCCCGGCCGCCGGCGTCGAGACCATCTTGTTGGCCGAAGACAATGATCAACTGCGCGCGCTAGCCAAGCGAGTGCTGGAAGCCGCCGGATATCGTGTCTTCGCGGTCGCCGATGGTGAAGAGGCCCTGGCGGTCTTGGAGGCAGGCGAGCCCGAGGTCGATCTCGTGGTGTCGGACGTGGTCATGCCGCGACTCGATGGTCATGCCCTGTGTCAGCGAGCCAGACAAGCCGGTTGCGAGGCACCTTTCCTGTTCACCAGCGGGTACTCCGACTTCACCCACGGCGCCATCGAGACCGACGGGGTCGCCTTCGGGATCCTCCACAAGCCCTGGAGTCCGAAGGAGCTGGAGCGCTCGGTCCGAGACCTGCTGGAGCGCGGCGCCGGGACGGCCGGCGCTTGAAAGCCATTACCCTGTGACGGGGTATTGCCCCTGCTCGTCGGCTAGGATCAGCAGCAGAACACCTTTCGGAGGTCTTGGTGATGAAGCGAACTGCGAACCTGCTCGTGGCAGTCGCACTCGTTGCCGCACTGCTAGCCGTGGGCGCCCCGGCGCTGGCTTCCCAGGTCAAGGGCAACGCCCGTACCGCGAGTGGACGACCGGATCTGAGCGGCGCCTACGACGCCGCGACGCTGACCCCGCTGCAGCGCCCGGTGGAGCTCGGCGAAACGGCCTACCTCACCCTCGCCGAAGCAAAGGAGCTGGCGGAGCGGAGCAAACCCTGGTGTCCAAGGCCAACCGTAACACCGGCGGCAATCGCGACGCCCCTCCCGTCGGCGGCGCGGCCGGCGTCGGCTTCGAAGACAACCCCGAAGCGTTCGACCGCATCGGGGCCGGCAACGTCGGCGGCTACAACTGGTTCTGGATCGATCGCGGGACCGACGCCTTCGGCGTCGACGGGCAGTTTCCGACATCGATCATCATCGATCCACCCAACGGCCGCATGCCGACGCTGACCCCCGCCGCCGTGAGCAAGGCGGCATCCCCACTCGCGAGCTTCCGAGCGAACGACGGAACCGCCTGGTGGCTGGACATCGAAGGACCGGGCCCCTACGACGGTCCGGAGTCGCTGCCCATGAGAGAGCGCTGCATGCTCGGCTTCACCGGCGCCACCCCAACCCTTCCCAGCGTCTACAACAACTTCAAGCGCATCATCCAGACCGAGGACCACGTGATGATCCTCATCGAGATGGTGCACGACGCTCGCATCGTGCGCATGAACAGCGAGCACCCGGGGTCCGCGGTCAAGAACTGGCTTGGCGACTCGATTGGCCGGTGGGACGGAGACACCTTGGTGATCGACACCACCAACTTCCATCCCCAAGCCTCGCAGCTCGGCGGCTCGGAGAACCTCCATGTCGTGGAGCGCTTCACGCCTCAGGTCGACGGCAACATGCTGTACAACTTCACGGTCGAAGACGCCAGCGTTTGGACCGCGCCCTGGACCGGCGAGTACATCTGGCGCGCGAGCGACGAACGGGTCTACGAGTACGCATGCCACGAGGGCAACTACGCGATGCTAGGGATTCTGCGCGGCGCCCGCCTCCTCGAGTCGGAGGCAATGGCCAAGCGGCGATGAATCGCTGAGCGACCCGGGGATCTAACCCGTTCCCGTCGCAACACCCGCGAAGCGCTGCTTCAACGTACCTCGCAACTGGAGAGGCAAGGAACGGATTAGGCGAAGCAGCTGCTCCGATCGGAACGCGGCCACCGCCGCACCTCGGCTCACTTCCGAACCTGTCGCCACAGGAACTCGAAGCTCACAGGTTCTCTACCCTCCGACTGCGCCTGCTGGCGCTCGCCGATCTCGTAGCTGCGCACCAGCTCTTCGACCTCGACGCGGCCGGCGGCGGTCTCGAGAGCCTGTCTCGGCGATCGGTTGCCGAGATAGGGCAGCGGCGCGTCCATGAAGTCGGAATACTGGTCCTGCACGTAGGTCTGAAGGATCGCGGTCATCTCCGCGGGCTCGATTTCGGGTCGAGGATCGCGGGTCGGTTTCGAAGGCTTGTTCCCGCCACTCCGTCCCGCCCGGTCGACGACGCTGGTTGGATCGACGATCTCGGTGGTCAGGAAGCGGATCGACTCGCCGGCGACGCGATCGAGCCATTCGCGTGCTCGCTCAGCCTTGGCTCGGGTCCGAGCGAAGAGCTCGAGGCGATCGTCGCCACGATCGCTGGGGTTGATCCCAGCCTCGATGCTCACGCGGCCTTCTTTCGAAACGTGCTCTTCTCGCAGAGTCCAGGCGTGCTCGCGGCTACCGCGGCACAGCGGCTCAGCGTCGAGAGCTCGCTCCAGCGCCGTCCAGTCGCGCACCCGGTAGTGGTGGGTGACGAGCAGGATCGGCTCCCCGCTCCCACGGTCCACGAACACCGGTAGCTCACGGATGTAAGACCGGAGATAGCACCGCCAGAGGTGGTCAGAGATCCGGCGCGCCCGGGTTCGCTTGGCCCCAGCCTTCGAGATCCGAACGAGCTCGGGACGCAGCTTCAGGTACCGATCTCTCGCGATCGGCATCAACCCGTTGAGCCGGGGGCGCGGCTCGGGCCCGCGCACAATACGGACCGCCATGACATCCCCGACCGCGAGCTGCTTGCTGCCCGAGCGCTCGGTGACCCACTCGTGCTCGTTGCTGAGAACATCACGCAGCCGAAGGCCTTCGCCATGCTCGACTTCGGCCACCTCGTAGACCCGAAGCGGCGATTGGGCCAGTGCCTCGAGCCATCCGCGCTCCTCTGACCCGAGGATGGCGCCGCGAACTCCCAAGAGCTGGGAGCTCCACCGCTTCTCTTCTTCGTCCCGCAACGAATCGTCGACGGTGGATTCCGCGATGATCCAGTCGAGGGAGTTGGCCTCGAAGGCGTGTCGGTGGTGCTCGGGAAGCTGCTCGAGCTTGTCGAAGAAGCGGCCGGCGTCGTCCTCCCCGAGCAACCGAAGGACGTGAACGACGGCGAGCATCGGTACGAGCTCTGAGTCTCGTTTGTCAAACCAGCCAAAGGTGCTCCTGAGCGCGCGACCGAACGCGGATTCCCTACCTACCGTCGCTGACTCCTCGCGCAAACAGCACTTCTTGTACTTCTTCCCCGAGCCGCAGGGGCAGGGATCGTTGCGTCCGGGTTGGGTCATCAGAGCTCCTCGAGTACAGGGATGTTAGATCACGCGAGCTCGGGCCAGGGTGAGGGGTGGCCGCGATCGAATCGACAGTCGAACCGTCGAGACCGTCGACGCCTGATGTCGGCGGAGCGGGGTGCGGATCGGAGAGGCAGGGGAACCGCGGTCCTAACCCGTCGCTTTGCTGCCGCCCGGTGCCCCCGACAGTCCGTCGTGTACGTGTACGATGTTGCTCGACCGCGTCACCGAACAGCCACTGGACAACGGAGGGCATCGAATGCAAGCCACGGCAGCCTCGCTTCTTGCGGCTCTACTCCTGTCGGCGCCAGCCAGCGCCGGCGTCGTCTACGAGATCGAGACCACGGACCACGATCAATCTCCGCCCAAAGTCGAGAACACAAAGGTCTCGGCCGAAGGCAAGAACCTCAGGATGGGGGTTGCGCCGGGTCGCCGCGGTAGTGGCGACGGCACCGTCTTGTTTCGCGGCGATCGCCGCGAGATGGTGATCGTCGATCACGACAACAAGTCGTACATGGTGTTCGACGCAGCGGCAATGAAGGAGATCGCCGAGAAGGTCTCGGGGGTCAGCGCCCAGATCGCCGAAGCCCTCAAGAACGTACCCGAAGGCCAGCGCGCCATGGTCGAGAAGATGATGAAGGAGCGCATGCCGGCGCAGACTCAGGCGGCGAAGAGACCGAAGACCGAAGTCCGCCGGACCGCCGAGCGCGCAGACAGGAATGGCTACCCGTGCGTCAAGTACGACGTCTTGCGCGACGGCAGCAAGGTGCGCGAGTTGTGGGTGACGGACTGGAGCAACATCGACGGCGGCAAGGAGGCTGCAGACGCTTTCGTCGAGATGGCCGGGTTCATGAAAGAGATGCTCGACGCGCTGCCGGTTGGCGGCGCGCCAGGTGGTCTGGGAGACGCGATGGTGGCGCAGATGAACGAGATCGACGGCTTCCCGGTGGTCACCCGCGACTTCGGGGACGACGGCTCGCTCGAGAGCGAATCGTTGCTGCGCTCGGCGCGTCGCCAGAGTCTCGACCCGGACGAGTTCGAGCCCCCGGCGGGTTACAAGCGCCGCAGCATGTTCGGCCCCCAGTAAGCGAGCTCCGCGGTATCGGTATCGCGACCTCGGCGCAACTGCACCGGAACGAGTGCAGCGGGATAGAATGAAACGTGTCAGACGTTCCTCAAGAGCTCGGGTCTCCGAGCCTCGACCGTCGACCGCTGCCCGCCGAAATCGTCAGGCTGTTCTGGGACATCTCGAGCGGCGCTCTCAACCTCCATCGGCACGAGCGGCTGCTGGCGCGACGGGTGCTCAACGAGGGCTCGTGGTGGGCATGCTGTTGGCTACGCGCGGAGATCGGGGACGATCGAATTCGGCGCCACCTCGAGACCGCTCGCGGTCGAGGGTTCGAGCGCCGGTCGTTGAGGCTCTGGCAGGTCCTGCTGGGAATCCCGAAGAACGAGGTTGACGGGTGGCTGGCCGAGCCGGAGCGACGCCTGTGGGACCAGAGGACGTCGTGAGCCCACGCTCGAAGCCGGACCTTCACCTCGAGGTTCTGGTCGCCGCCCAGCGTCGCGTTCTCGACCTGGTGGCTTCCTTCGTCACGCCGCGCGGCTTTTTCCTTGCGGGCGGCACCGGCCTGGCGCTACAACTCGGCCACCGCGAGTCCCACGATTTCGACTGGTTTCGGAGAGCGACCTTCGATCCCGTCGACCTCCGTCACGATCTGGACAAGATCCTGCCCACCACCGAGGTCTCGAGCGCGCCGGGGACCCTTCACGTCCTCGGCGATGGCGCTCGTTTGACGTTTCTCGCCTACGACTACCCCGAGCTGGAATCACCCCTCATCGTCACCGAGCCTTCCTTCGAGATCGCCAGTCTCGACGACCTCGGGGCCATGAAGCTGGCGGCCTTGCTGCAGCGGGGCGAGCGCAAGGACCTCTACGACCTCGACGCTCTGCTGCTCGATCGTCGCTCGCTCGCCGAGCTGCTCGCCGCTTTCGAGCGAAAGTACAGCTTCGACAACACTGCGAGCTTGCTGCGCGCCCTCACCTATTTCGACGACGCCGAAACATCGCCAGAACCGAGGCTGCTCGACCCGCGCCTTTCCTGGGACCGGACCCGCAGCAGACTCGAGGAAGCGGTGCGTCGCTACGCCGAGGACTCGCAGGATCGCTTCGGTCGCTGATCGGGCAGGAGATCATCGGCACGCGACTACTTGCCGTCGCCCTTGGAACGAAGCCAAACTCCGACATCGAAGGCACATCATGAAACTCGGACTCCAGCTCGGCTACTGGCCTTCCCGACCTCCGGCGGCCGCCGACATCATCCAGCTCGCTCAGGACGCCGAAGCCCTCGGTTACGACGCGGTGTTCACCGCGGAGGCCTACGGCTCGGATGTCTTCACCCCCCTGGCCTGGGTCGGCGCCCACACCCAGAAGATCCGCCTCGGCACCGGCATCGCGCAGATCGCGGCACGCACCCCGGCATCGACCGCGATGCATGCCTTGACGCTCGATCATCTGAGTGGCGGCAGGATGATGCTCGGCCTCGGCGTCTCCGGACCCCAGGTGGTCGAAGGCTGGTACGGCCAGCCGTTCGCCAAGCCGCTGTCGCGGACCCGCGAGTACGTCGACATCGTGCGTCAGATCCTGCGCCGCGACCAGCCAGTCGCAAGCGCCGGTGAGCACTACCCCCTGCCCTACGACGGTCCCGGCTCCTGGGGGCTTGGCAAGCCGCTGCGCTCGATCACCGCGCCCCTGCGCTCCGATCTGCCGATCCTGCTGGGCGCCGAAGGACCCAAGAACGTCGCTCTGGCGGCCGAGATCTGCGACGGCTGGCTGCCGCTCTACTACTCGCCGCTTCGCCAGGAGATCTACGCCGAATCGCTCGGCGAGCTCCGGCCTGGGTTCGAGATTCCCTATGGTTTGACCGTGGCCATCACCGACGATGTCGCGGCAGCGCTCGAACCGATCAAGCAGCGGTTGGCGTTCTACGTCGGTGGCATGGGCGCCAAGAAGCGCAACTTCCATCGCGAGCTGATGGCGCGCCTCGGCTGGGAGACCGAATCGCTCGAGATCCAGGATCGGTTCCTCGCCGGGGATCGCAAAGGCGCGGCCGCCGCGGTGCCTGACGCGTTTGCGGACGAGATCTCGCTGGTGGGTTCACCGGAGCGGATCCGTGACCGGCTGCAGGCCTGGAAGGAGAGCCAGGTGACCATGTTGATGGTGGGAATCGCGCCGGGAGATAGCGAGCGCCTGCGCCAGGTCGCTGAGCTCGTCCTGGCCTGAAGAAACTGGCCTGAGGTGACTGGCACCGAGGGACTGTCGCCTGATCCGACCGCCCGGGCTCTGGACTCGCGACGCGCTTTCGGACCACCATCACCCTGCAGCGACCACGCTCCGTTCCGCTCCCCGAATCGACCGATGTCCGCCCAGCCTCATCCTTCCTCCAACCTCGCCGACTCGGCGCGTGTCGACACGGTTGGCATTGCCGAACGGGTCCAGCGGCTCGCCACTCGCAGCATCAAGAAGGAATCCAAGGTCGAGGCCCTGCGCCTGACTCTGTCGATGATCGACCTCACCACTCTCGAGGGCGCGGACACCCCGGGCAAGGTGCGCCAGCTGTGCGCCAAGGCCAAGCACCTCCACGACGGTCCCCGCCTCGACCCGCCGCCCCCTCACGTCGCGGCGGTGTGCGTGTATCCGGCGAT
>JAQBHE010000294.1:0-5253 GCA_032128015.1 Holophagae bacterium | reverse complement strand
GCCGCCTCGGTCGCCATCAGGGTCGCGACCTTCGAGCCGCCGCCTGACTCGCCGAAGATCGTCACCGTGCCGGGATCGCCACCGAACCTCTCGATGTTGTCCCGCACCCACTCGAGCGCCTGCACCATGTCCAGCACTCCGGCGACCGAGGAGTCCTCGAAACCTTCGCCATAGTGGGCAAGATTCAGATAGCCGAAGACGTTGAGACGATGGTTGACCGTGACCACCACGACGTCGCCGCGGCGCGCCAGCCGCACGCCGTCGTAGGCTCTCGAAGCACCGTTGCCCGACGTGAATCCTCCGCCGTGAAACCACACCATCACCGGCCGGCGCTCCTTGTCCGCGAGCGCGGGCGTCCAGACGTTGAGGAAGAGGCAGTCTTCGTCTAGCGGCGGCGCCGGATCGGGCCGCCAGGAAGAGAAGAGTCCGCCCGGGTTGCCTGTGGGCTCCTGAGGACACGAGGCGCCGAAGCTCGTCGCATCGCGGATGTCGTTCCACGGCGTCGGCTTCGCCGGTGCGGCGAAGCGTGTGAACGTTGTGTCGGCTCCGTACCGCACCCCCTTGAACACCAGGATGCCGTCGTCGACCGCGCCCCGTACGCGGCCGTACTCGGTCTCAGCAACCGGCTCGGTACTCGACCCGGAGGCCCCCTCCGGTCCGTTGGTGCAACCCCCGGTGAGGAGCAGAAGCAATAGAACAGATACACCGAGAGACAGTCTCTGCGCAGATCCCGGTACCGTACTCGGGTGGCGCGGTCCCCTCATCATGCTCGATCTCCCCCTGATCGTTGCGACGGTTGTCACTACTACGACCTTCCGAGCAGTCTCCCAAGCGGTCCGCGTCCTGTCAAAGGTCTCTTCGGAGGAGCCAGGAGCGGCAGCGGCTCTCTCAGGTGCGCTCGCTAGCCGAGGCCTAGTAGCCGCTTTGCGTTGCCTCCCATGATCCTCTCCCTGGCGGCCGGCTCGAGATCGAGCGCGGCTAGGCTCTGCTTCATCTTCTCCAGACTCCCAATCAGGTGGGGGTAGTCGCTGCCGGCCAGGATCTGCCCGTCGCCCGCGAAGTCGATGGCCAGCCGAAGCGCCGCTGGATCGAAGTTGACGGTGTCGTAGTAGAAGGTCTTGAGCACCTCGCTCGGCGGGCGCTGGAGGCGGGTGCGGCAGTCTGGATAGGCCTCGTAGCCGCGATCGAGGCGCTCGGCGAGGTACGGGATGGCGCCGCCGAGGTGCCCCAACACCCATGAGATCCCTGGGAAGCGGTCCACCACACCGCTGAACACCAGCATCGCGGCGGCGAGAGTGGTGTCGAAGGTGAAGCCGAGCAGCGGCATCATCCAGTACTCCTTCATCGCTTCGACGCCGGTCGGATAGGTCGGGTGGATGAAGAGCACCGCACCGAGCTCGGCGGCGCGCTCGTATAGCGGCCAGAAGCGCTGGTCGGCGAGCGCTGTGCCGTTGACGTTGCCGAACAACATCGCACCGGGGAAACCGAGCTCGCTCATGGCTCGCTCCAGCTCCTCGACCGAGGCCGCAGGATCGTTGAGCGGCAGGGTGGCAAGGGCGGTGAACCGGTCCGAGTGCTCTCTTTTGATCTCTGCCAGCGAGTCGTTGACCGCGCGGGCGAGCGGTACTGCGCGCGCCGGCGTCTCGATCAGGGTGCCCGGCGCGGTGAAGGTGAGCACTTGAAGGTCGACGCCCGCGGCTTCCACGACCCCGCGCCGCACGTCGATGTCGCGGTGGCCGGGCACGACATAGTTCTTGTCACCCGGCGAGTGGAGCACCGGGTTGCCGTGGTCGTCGAAAGTGACCTTGACCGCGTGCGGTGATCGCTGCAGCGCTTCGAGGTAGCCGCGCGGATAGAAGTGGTTGTGGAAATCGATCAGAGTCATGGCGCAGGCTCCTGGTTGCGACCGGCCCACAGAAAGTAGACGGGCAGGCCGAGCAAGATCAGGCCGAGGCCGAGCGCGCTGTTGATGGGCTCGGCGAAGACCTGATGGAGGACGATGGCGAAAGCTACCGCGGCGAAGCCGAGCGGCAGGACCGGGTAGCCCCAGATCGAGTAGTCCCGCTCGAGGTCACCGCGCCTCCTCAACAGCACGAGCGAGACCCCGAGCAGACCGAGGAAGATCCACTCGGTGTACACCACGCGCACGAACAGTGCCCGGTAGGTGCCCGTGGCGACCAACCCACTCGACCACAGGCCCTGGAGGATCAGGGCGCGGTGCGGGGTCGCGAACCGCGGATGAAGCGGGCACAGGAACCGGAAGAACAGACCGTCCTCCGCCATCGCGCGGTAGAGGCGGGGCCCGGCGAGCACCACTCCACTCAAGGCGCCGAAGGTCGAGAAGACGACCAGCGAAGCGAGCAGCGTCCCGCCATTGAGACCGGCCACCGCCTCGGCAGCGTCCGCGGCGACCCGCTCGGAGGCGGCGACCTCGTCGAGCGGCAGAATGTAGAGGTAGACCGTGTTGAGGGCGAGGTAGCACGCGGTCACCACCAGCACCCCGATGATGAGAGCGCGGGGTATCGTTCGTCGAGGGTCGCGGGTCTCCTCCGAGCTGTAGGTGACCAGATGCCAACCGCCGAAGGCGAACAGACCGGCCACCAGGGCCGAGACGAAACCACCGGTGGTCACCGCTGCCGCCTCGGGGCCTTCGAAATGCATCGGCAACCGTGATCCCAGCGCCAGCCCGAAGCCGACGATCAAGCAGATCGCGATCAGCTTGCCGCAGGTGAACAGGGCCTGGACCGCGGTGCCGTAGCGGACGCCGAGCACGTTGATCACAGTGAGCACCGCGATCACCGAGATCGCCAGCCCCCGTTCGGAAACCCCTGCCAACCCCGGCAGTCGAGTCGCGTAGCGCGCAAAAACCATCGCCACCGCGGCGATGATTCCGGAGTGCACGACCCAGAACATCGCCCAGCCCCACAAGAAGCCGAGTGCGGGCGAGAACGACTCCCGGAGATAGACATAGACGCCGCCCGAGCGCTCGAAGGTCGAAGCCAGCTCGGCACAGACCAGCGACCCGACCAGACTGAGCAGACCCGCCACCAGCCAAACCGCCAGCACCCCAGGCACCGACGGGACGTTGCCAGTCACCTCCGAGGGCTGGACGAAGATCGACGCGCCGATGATGGTACCGACCACCATCGCCGTCGCGTGAAGCAGCCCCATGGCCCGTACCGGGCGTGGCTCGCTAGGTCCTGGCATGGCGGTCGATGATACGGGACGCAACGGGCTCTTCGTTGTCATCGCATTCGTCGGCGCAGCGCGCGCCTGACGGGCCAGATCGGTGCTCGCTTCGGGCTATTCTTGGCGCACATCGCCGGAAAGGCACGGATGAGAGCACGGCGGCGGGAGAGCTCCATCAAGGAGCACACGTTGTGAGCAACGACGCGTCCAGGCGACACTCGATCGAGGGCAGGGTGGTGCTGGTAGTCTGGGGACTCGCACTGGTCGCCGGGTACCTGTTCGGAGGCGTCCTCGAGGCCCTCCGGTTCACGGTCGCAGCGATGCTGCTCTCGGCCGGCGTCAAGCGGTTCCTCGAAGCCGAGAACAAACGGCGCCATGCGCTGCTCGCCGTCGCGGGCCTGTGCGGCGCTGCGACGATCGTCGCTCGCATCTGGGCGAGCCGCTACCCCCTACTCGATCCGCGGGAGCCGTCGGGTTGGGCGGCTCTTCTGTCGACGGGGATCGCTCTCACGATCGTGCCGGTCGCGCTGCTCGCCGGCCGAGCGCGGCGGACCGCACGGGTCCCCGAATCGCGAGGGAGAACCGTCGCGGTCGTTCTCGCTCAGAGCGCTTTGGTGCTGGTTGTGGCGTTTCTCGGTGCGCGCGAAGCCATCACGGTGGCCAACGGGCTCCTCGACCACGGCGAAGAGTCGTCGAACGTCACCCGCGTCGTCGCGCTCCGCGACGCCAGGCGAAACAACCGCGAGAGGACCGAGCACGACCACAGCCTGGTGGTGGCGTCGTGGCGTACCGGCCGAGAGCACGAGGTCTTTCACATCGACGAGCCCGAGTACCGGTCGGCGTACGTCGGCCAGTCGGTCCTGGTGCGGACCCGGCCTGGCGGGCTTGGGCTACCCTGGGTTCTCGAAAAGCGACTCCTGCCGGTCGGCGAGTATCCCTGATGCGCCTTCGCTTCGTGCTCCCCCGATTCGGATGGCCCCCCGGCAACGGGCGGACGACCAAATGACCGAGGCTCTCGGAGTTCTGGGCTGCATTCTGGTGCCGGCGCTGCTCACGGTGTTCGTGGTTCTCATCGTGGTCCGCACCGTCCGCCTCGTTCGACCGCGCAAGGATTTGGCACGGTTCGAGACCGTGGCGCACGAGCTGGGCTTCGCGACCTGGAAGGGTCGGGGGCTTCCGATCTGGCACGGACGGGTCGACGGGCGCGCTGCGGCGATGCGCCTGCAGATCGTGAGCAAGTGCTCGTACTACCTCGAAGGAGTGCCCCACGGCTCCTACGACTTGGCGCTCGCCCTGATCGTGGCGGTCGACATCCCACCGCTCGGTGGCGACTGCTACACGCGCAAAAACCGGCCGCGCGGGCTGTTGGCGTTCGACGAGCTCTTCCACTGCCAACCGGTGCACGCGGCCCAGTTGTCCGAAGACCAAAAGCGCACCCTGGTCGAGCTGGTTCGCGACTTCGAAGCGCGGGTCTTGGTCGAGCGATCCGACCGGGCAATGCTGCCCCGCCGAGGGCTCGACGGCGCGGCGGTAGGGCTCGAGGCGCATCTGCTCGTCAACAACCTCGGGGGTCCCGAGGTCCGCCAGGGCTTCGCGCGTCTGATCGGGGCCGCGGTCGCCCTCGAGCAGGGTTGATTCGGGCCGGACTCCGCGGGCTTCTCGATCAGGGTCGAGGTTCGCGCCGTTCGACCACAGCGAAACGCGCGACGGGATCGTGAGCGCCGGCTACCTCAAGCTCCTGATCCCGTTTTCGCCGTGGCCGGCGGCGTCGCCGCGGCCCAGCTGTTCGAGGTGCGCTTCCCGGGGCGGGTGATCGATCCCGACGCGGCGACTCCGGAGCTGATCCGCACCGTGGTGCCGGCCGGTCTCGGGCTCATCGGCTTGATCATGGCCGGGCTTCTTGGCGCGATTCTGTAGTCGATCGACTCGCTGGCATCAGTCGCCGGACTCCCCGGGGCCGCGGCAGGTAATCCCTACACTTTCTACACGCTGCGCGGCGAAGATCCGCGCCAGTTCGTTCGGCTCTTGCGGCGACTGGTCGTGCTGGCAGCGAGCTGGCTCGCA
>JAQBHE010000293.1:0-3126 GCA_032128015.1 Holophagae bacterium | reverse complement strand
CCTTGGGCGCCGGTCTCGGACTCGCGCTCGCGCAGTGGGGGCTTTCGGCGCTGCTCGCTGCGAACCCCGACAGCCTGCCGCGAAGCCGTGAAGTGGGGCTCGACTGGAGCGTGGTCGGTTTCACCCTCGGAGTGGCGGTGCTCACCGGGTTGCTGTTCGGCCTCGCGCCGGCACTCCACTCCCGGCTCGGTCGTCTGTCCGGAGTGCTCAAGGAGGGCGGAGCGCGGGCCACCGCCTCGGGCGCGCGGACCCTGCTCCGCCGCCTCTTGGTGGTCACCGAGATCGCGCTCGCGGTGGTGCTGGTGGTCGGCTCGGGCTTGATGATTCGTAGCTTCTGGAACCTGCTCCACATCGACACCGGATTCTCGTCTGCAGGACGGGTGACCTTCGAGACCTACCTCCCCGCTGCCAAGTACCCCACGGATACCGAGATCGGCGCCTTCTACGAGCGCTTGCTCGAGAAGCTCGGTGCAATCCCCGGTTTCGAGTCGGCTGCGGTGATGAGCGGCCTGCCGCCGCTTCGACGACTCGACGCCAACGACACCGAGTTCGAAGGTCTGGTGCGCACCGAGGACGGGCCGCCGCACAACATCGACTACTACCAGACAGTCACCGCCGGATACTTCGAGAGTCTCGGAGTCGGCATCGCCGAAGGCCGAGGCTTCGAGCCCACCGACAGTGCGGCTTCACCGCCGGTGGCCCTGATCAACGAGCAAGCGGCAAAGGTCTTCTATCCCGGGGAAAGCCCCATCGGACGCCGGCTGCGGCCGTGTTGTGGCGACGAGCTTCCCTGGCTGTCGATCGTCGGAGTGGTGCGCAACGTCAAGCAAGGGGGCGTCGACCAAGAGGTCGGCACCGAGCTCTACTTCCACCTACCGCAGGCCGTTGCCGTGGACTTCGCGCCGCGGACCATGAACGTGGTTGTGACCTCGGCGCTCGGTCTCGGCGAGACGATGACCGCGCTCCGGCGCGAAGTGTGGGCGCTCGACCCCACCCTGCCGCTCGCCCGCCTGCGACCGATGAGCGAGGTGGTGACCGACTCGCTGGCGCGCCCCAGGTTCCTGACCCTGCTGCTGATGGTGTTCGGGGCGATCGCGCTCACTCTCGCCGCGGTCGGCACCTACGGCGTGATCGCCTATTCGGTGGCCGAGCGCCGCCAAGAGATCGGCATCCGCCTGGCGCTGGGTGCGCAGACCCAGAGCGTGGTCGGCCTGGTGCTCGGCCAAGGTCTCACCCTGGTGGCCGTCGGCGTGGCCCTCGGAGTCGCCGCCGCACTCGGCCTCACTCGCTTGCTCGCCTCGCTGCTCTATGGCACCAGCGGCACCGACCCGCTCACCTTCGTGGCGGTGACCGCGCTGCTGCTGGTCATCGCCGGGCTCGCCTGCTGGATCCCGGCGCGGCGCGCCGCGCGGCTCGATCCGCTGGTGGTGCTGCGTCACGATTAATCGGCTTCCCTTCCGGGGGCGGCGCGGCGCTCGAGTAGACCGCTCCCATCTTGGGGTAGCGGCCGACCTTGGGCGGCCGAATGCGATGATGTTGGTGCGTACGGGATTGCTCCGAATCGGTCTCCTTGTCGGGCGTGCGGCGGTGCGTGTCTTCTCGTTCGGGCGCGCTGGGACCTCCGACGTCCTGGCCCGTTCGTCGGCCGCCCAAGGTCGGCCGCTACCCCCGGAGGGGCAACGTCGTCCACCCAGGGCGTACCTCACGAGGCAAGGCAGCGCTGGACCCACAGACTCCGGCTAGACGGACTGAGCTAGCCTGCGTATCAAGGGAGGCGACGATGATGAGATTTCCACGCGCAGTGCTGGCCCTGACGATTCTCGTTCTGGGCTCGGTCTCGGTCGAGACCTCGGCCCAGTCGCTGGACGTGCTGCACCGGATCGAGACCCGGCTGCTCGACCAACGCCTCGCGGACTACGATCGCGCCTACGAGCGCGAGCAGATCGCCACCACCGTTCTCCGTCAGGCGACCGCCGACCTCCACTCCTCCCTCGGTGACCGCACGGTTGCGGTCGAGAGACTGAGGCAGATGGAGGCAGGCCTGTCGCTCGCCAACGAGGCGGCGCTGCTGCGCGCCCAAGAGACCGCCGTAGTCCGTCGCGAGGTCTACGCGCTGATGGACCGGCTGGCCGAGGTCGACAAGGCGATTGCGGAGGACATCGGCGCGCTCAGCGGCACCTGGACCCTCGACTTCGGAGAAGAGTCGGGCCGCGGCACCGCCAAGCTGGAGTCGCGTGGCACCGAAGTCACCGGGTCCTACGAGCTCGCCTCCGGTCGCCGCGGCACGTTCCGCGGCCGGCTGAGCGGTGGCATCGTCGAGCTCGAGCAGATCGACTCCGAGCGCGGGCCCGACCGTCGCTTGACCGGGCAACTGTCCGCCGACGGCACCACCATCCGCGGCAGTTGGCAGACCTTCGAGCTGGCCCGCGGCGCATCCACCCAGGGCGGTTGGATCGCCCGCCGACAAGGCCGCTAAGCCGGCGTTGCTAGGAAGCGGTCAGCCGAGCGGGAAGCCCCGCTGACTGGGACCGCCGCGCCAGACCCTCCCGTCCGAGGTTCAACGGCTGCAGCCGTAGCAGAGACCACGGACCTGCCGCCGGCTTGCTACGATCGTGAACCGAGCAAGGAGAACCCGCTTGACCGAACCTACTTCACACAATTCGATAGCCGTTCCTCCCGGCGCCCGACGCGGCACCCGCATCGCTCTGGTCATTGGCGTTCTCGCGGTGACCGGCGGGCTGTGGCTGCTGCTCGAATCGATGGGGATGGCGGTACCGATCTCCCGACTGTGGCCGATCTTCCTGGTCCTCGGCGGCATCGCTTCGGTGGTCGACTACCTGATGACCCGCCGTCCGGGGTCAGCAGCGTTCGCCGTCCTCGGAATCGGGATCGGCGTCCTCGGATTCGCGATCAGCCTCGAATTCACGTCCTGGCTCCGGATCCTCGATTGGCTGCCATCCT
This sequence comes from Holophagae bacterium, assembly GCA_032128015.1. Lineage (GTDB taxonomy): Bacteria > Acidobacteriota > Thermoanaerobaculia > Multivoradales > Multivoraceae > JAQBHE01. The sequence goes on along the minus strand of JAQBHE010000293.1, from coordinate 165 downwards.
TCCCCACCATCGCCGGCCTCGCATTCCTCGCCGCCTGGCTCGCCACCGGACGACAAAGCCAGGGTCACCTGGTCGCCGGAGTGACCTTCGTGGTTCTCGGAGTCCTCGGGTTCGGCGCCCGCTTCCAGTGGCTCCAGGAACTGCTGCCTTCGGTACAGGTGGTGT
>JAQBHE010000292.1:0-2931 GCA_032128015.1 Holophagae bacterium | reverse complement strand
GTGGCAGTGATGGTGATCGTCGGCGAGTCCCAGGCATCGACCGGCGAGCCGGTGAAGCCGACCGGCAAGCCGGTGGAACAGCGTGTTGGCAACCCGGCGATCGGGCAGGAGGGACTCCGATGACTGTCTCGTCCAGTGTTGCGATTTCCGGCTCAGCGGAGGCGCCCCGACGCCGGGCGCCCCGCGGCGCTCTGCTCGCGGTCGCCGGTAGCGCTCTGGCGCTACTGGCGCTGTTCGCCTTCGGGCTGGTGCTGATCCCGCGATTCCAGGCCGCGCACCCGCCGACCCCGCTGCAACGCAGCGATGCCAACCGGGTGGCGCTCGACGACCACTACCTCGACCTCACCCTGGTGACTCCGGAGTTTCTCGAAAGCCGCAAGCTCCGCCGCCATCTCGGCGACCGCGACCCGGCAGGCGTCTTACCGGTGCTGGTGGGTCTCAATACCCATAGCGGCTCGATCGAGCACATGCACCACCTGCCGAACAACCTGAGTCTTGTCGGGCCGGACGGTGGCCGTTACCCGTCGATCGGCGAGCCGATCGTGCTCTCCCAGCATCACAACGCCTACATGGTGCTGTTCCCCGCGCGCGGCAACGACGGTGTGAGGTTTCTCGACCGCACCGCGGGGTCGCTGGTGGTCGAGGCGCGCGATGTCGGCGCGGTGCCGGTGCGTCGCTTCGAGTGGGAGCTGCCGCTGCCCGACCAAAGCGGCTCGGCGGCGGTCGGTTGGGCCGGTCAGATGGCGGTAGTGGTCGCCCTGATCGCGGCGCTGTTGGTGGTGCTCTCGCCGTGCGCGCTCGAGCTCAGCTTGTACTACAGCGCGATCATCGCCTGCACCGTCACCGAGGGTGAACGCGCTGCGTGGTCCAGCTCGGACGTTAGCGCCTCCGCGGACGCGGGACGGCGACGCGTGCTCGCGAACCTGTGGAGCTTCGTCGCCGGTTTCACTCTCCTCTACGCGGCTTCCGGAGCCACTCTCGGCCTCATCGGCCAAGGAGTTCGCCAGCCGCTGGGTCGCTACGCCGGGGTGTTCCAGGTCTTCGGCGGACTGTTGATTATCTACTTCGCGTTGCGGGTGGCGGGGGTCGATCGCTGGCTCGAACGGCTCTTCGCGCGTGGCGCAACGGCGGCGCCACGGTTGCACGCTCGGGCGGACGTTTCGGCCGCGGGCCGGGGCTTTCTCGGGCGTGCGCTCGCCGCGCCCGGCCGGGGCCTCGCGGCCCTGCGCGAGCGCGGCCGCCTGCGCGCCCGCGAGGGTCACGCGATGCGGCCCCGCGACTCGTTCTTGGTGGGTATGGGTCTGTCGTCGGCGTGTCTCACCTGCATGGGCGGAGCGGTGCTCTACCCGCTGCTGGTGTACGCTGGGATCACCTCGTGGTACTCGGGTCTGGTGACTCTGACCCTGTACTCGCTGGGGATCGCGGTGCCGATGCTGTTGATCGCCCTCGGGTTCGTGCGCATCCGTCTGAGTCTGGGACGGCGGCTCGGCTTCCATCGGGCGTTGCGGGCGGTGAGCGCGGTGCTGCTGCTCGGGATCGGACTCGCGATTCTCTTTGGCTATGAGCGCTGGATCACCGATTTCACCTTCGGGTTCCTGGCGCGGGTCCAGGAGTGGACCGCCTGATCCGGCGGTTGACTCTGGCAGTGACTCTGACTCTGGCCTTGGCGATCGTGCTCGCTGTGCCGGCGGCTGGAACAGCCGCGGTGCGCGACGTCGCTCCGGGTGAGCTCCGCGCGGCGCTCGCCGCAGCCGCGACCGGCGACACCCTCAGGCTCCTGCCGGGGGTTCATCCCGGACCGGTGGTGGTGGAAGTCGGAGTGCGGATCTTGGGCGAGCCGGGAGCGGTCGTCGAAGGGCCGGGGACGGGGACCGTGATTGCGGTGCTTGCCGACGCGGTCGAGATCTCCGGGCTGACGGTTCGTGGAGGAGGCGCCGACCTGTCCTCGGACGACGCGGTGATTCGCTTCGACCGCGTTCACCACGGTGTGGTGAGCGGCTGCCGCGTCGAGGCGCGCGGTTTCGGCATCTACCTCAAGGCGGGGGGCAATCACCGTGTCGAGGGCAACGAAGTGGTGGGCGAGCGAACGATGGCGGTGGCGCGTCGCGGCAACGGCATCCACCTTTGGCACACCGAGCACAACCAGATCGCCGACAACCACACCACCTTTGTCCGCGATGGCGTGTACCTCTCGTTCGCCCATGACAACGTGATCCGCGGCAACCGCGGCGAAGGCCTGCGCTACGGCATCCACTACATGTACTCCGAGCGCAACACCCTGGTCCAGAACCGCTTCGAGCGCAGCACCGGCGCCATTGCCCTGATGTTCTCGTTCGACAACCACATCGAAGGCAACGTCGCCACCAGGAGCGAGCGTTTCGGCATCCTCTGCCAGCAGGTCGAACGGTCGGTGTTGGTCGGCAACCGGGTCGAAGGCAACGGTCGCGGGTTCTACCTCGAGAATTCGGCGGCCAATCGCTTTGCCGACAACTCGATGATCGGCAACGGTGTCGGCGTGTTCCTGACCGCCGGCAGCGAGCGCAACACCTTCACCGGCAACCAATTCGACGGCAACCTGGTCCAGGTCCACCGTGACCACGCCGGCCGCAACTCTTGGTGGGAGGGCGAGCGGGGTAACGCCTGGTCGGACTACGCCGGGTTCGACTGGAACGACGACGGCGTCGGCGACACGCCCTACCGGCTCGAGACCGCGTCTTCGGCGCTGCTCGCGCGGCACCCGGGCGCCGGGTTCCTGTGGATGAGTCCGCTGCTCGCGCTGCTCGACTGGTGGGATGGCCAGTGGGCCGCTCCGGCCGCCGATGCCTTCGACGTCCATCCACTGACCCGGGTACCGGTAGCCGTGGTCGCAGCGGTGAGCGGCGAGGCTCGACCGTGAGCGCGACGGTGAGTCCGACTGTGAGCCTGGAGTTC
>JAQBHE010000291.1:0-8149 GCA_032128015.1 Holophagae bacterium | reverse complement strand
GAACGAGGCAGTTCGCTCCTCGCCGCTAGCGTCTGTTTTCGGCTAGTAACCCAACCGGCCGTAGAGGTAACCCGTACGTCCACGCACGAAGTAGGCGCCCCGAGGCGTCCCGACCTCCACTTCGCGGTAGCCGGATTCGCCCCTCTCGTAGGTGCTGCGGTAGCTGATGAGGTAGTAGCCGGTGCTCTCGGCAGCGACCCGGCGCAGCGGTCCGAGGAAATCGGTGTCGCGCTCGAAGTAGCGACCGCCGGTGTCGTACGAGAGCGTGGCGAGAGAGCCGTAGCTCGCGAGCCGAGGGTCGCCGCTGCGGATGCCGAGGACGTCGAAGCCGTACACCGCGATATTGCTGGTGTTGAGCGTGCGCTCGAGCCGTTTGTAAATCTGCGAAGCGGCTTGAAGCTCGCCGATCCCGGCAACCTGGCCGAAACCGCTGCTGAAAAGCAGCATGTTCTTGCGGCCGGTGACACCGCGGCCAGCCTTGGCCACCATCTCGAGCGCTTCCTGGAAGGTCCGCGTTTGATCGCGGAACTCACGACCCCAAGGCAACTCCGCAAACAGCGACGGGCTCTCTTCCAGAGACCTGCGGGCGGCTGGCACCCGCCGGGGCGCGGGATCGCCGCGACTGCCGCGCGTTCGCTTGCCACGGGCGCCGTCGTTGACCGCCTTCAGGATCTGCGCGCGATCTCGGGTGAAGTCCTGATGCAGCCAGAGATCGAAATCGAAGCTGAGTACCGCAACTTGATCGTTGGGCAGCAGCTCCTGCTCTAGCCACTTCTGGGCATCGCGCGCCATGCGGTTCTCGGCCGACTGCTGGAACCCGGATTGGTCCTTCTCGTGATGAAAGAAGAAGAGGAAGAAACGGTCGCTGCGTCCAGATCCCGATGCCTGCAGAGAAGCCGGGTCACCGTAGAAGGTGACGCTTTCCGGGCGCACCATCCGACCTTCTTCGTAGACTACGAAGTCGTCAAGCCCTAGGCCCGTCACCACTCGACCCTCGCGGTCGGTCACCAGGACGTCGAGGAGCACCTCGGCGACCTGGATCGTCTCCTGGAAGACCGGCGGCTCCTCGGCGGCCCTGGACGCTTTCAGCATCGCCTCGAGACCGGGGTCCAGGCTCTTCTTCTCGACCGCCTTGCTCTCCGGCTCCACGACTGTGGCGCGCTCGGGCCGCGGAGTCTGCGCGACGACGGGGCCACCGAGGGTCCAGGTGACCATCAAGCACATCCCGGCGAAGCACCGGCTGACCTTCTTCCTCATCACGCTCTGTCCTTCCGCTTTGATTCCTCTCGCGGGCGGGCGCTGGACCTATACCCCGGCAGCCTAGCAGCCGGCCTCTGGGATCGCGGAATCAGAGGGTGGGTGAGATGGCTCGGGGCGACACCTACCGGCCCGCATCGAACTTCGCGCCGGCTCTCATCACCGCCTCGGCGACTTCGCGATCGGCGGGCTTTCGCCCGGCGCCACCTTCCTCGGCACCACCGGTCTCGTCGCCACGATTCTGGAAAACGTCGCACACCTTGATCGCGAGAACGGCCAACCCGGTCGAGCTCGGGGGCACTTTGCCGCCGAGAGACCCGGCACGCTCCTTCAAGAACACTGCGGCGGCTCGAACCGCTGCGTGCTCGAGTCGGTCGCGCTTCGTGGGGTAGCTGAACTGCCAGCGCTCGGTGCGTTCGGCAATCAGCGCTTTGTCGTCATCGCCGACCGCAATCCCGGCAGCCGGAAAGACCCGGCAATCGTAGCTGCGGCAAGTCTGTGGCCGATGCCCGTAGATCGAGCATCTGTCGTCGACCAGCATGGGGCAACAACCCTGCTCGTCGTAGCCCATCAGGACATGACCCTTCGAGAGGCCAGGCGCCGGGAACAAGAGCTCTTTCGGGATCCGCGAAAGCGCGTCGGTCTCATCGGGCCCCACATGCACGAACTGAGACGACCTGCAACAAGCGGTGCACGCACCGCAGGGCACCGTAGCGTCGCCCCCGGTTGCCAGGGCCTTGCGGGTGCGGCGCAGCCACGGAGAGAAGGCCCCGGCGGGTACAACCCCAGGTTCCGTGACGTCTATGACCGGCAGCGATCTGGTTCCGGTCCTACGCCGTTCGCGTGGCACTCTCTCCGCCTCCCCTTTCAAGAAATCGCCAGCTAGCGTATTCGAGCGCGCTCCCCGGGGCAGGGCGCCGCGTACCCTTACCCCCTACCGAACAGCCGCGACGAGGCGATCCGGGCGCCCTCGACCAAGGACCGCAGCTTGGCCCAGGCGATCTCCTCTTCCACCGGACTCATGCCGGCCGCGGTCTCGAAGCCGCAGTCGGTGCCGGCCAAGACGCGCCGCGGGTCGCCGATCGCGCGCGCGACCCGCTCGATGCGCTCGGCGACGGTGAGCGGGTGCTCGACATAGTTGGTCGTGGTGTCGATCACTCCCGGTATCAGGCTCACCCCTGGCGGCAGCTCCAGACGCTCGAAGCAGCGGAACTCGTGGGCGTGGCGGGGATTGGCCATCGACAGCAGCACGCCGCCGACCTCGAGTGCCGCGATCACTTCCCAGATCTCTTCGAGCCCGACATCGAGGTCGTGGGGTCCCTCGTAGTTCCCCCAGCAAACGTGGAGCCGCACGCGCTCGCGGGGAACATCGGCGAGGGCGCGGTCGAGGGCCGCGATGACCACCCGGCCGAAGTCGAGAAAATCCGCGAGCGGTTTGTCGGCGAACAGGGTGTGTCGCTCCATGGCCAGGTCGGGGGCGTCGATCTGGAGCAAGAAGCCGTGGCGGACGATCGCCTGGTACTCGGTGCGCAGCGCCGCGGCCAGAGCGTCCACGTAGTCGCCCAAGCTGTCGTAGAACTCGTTCTGCATCGCTGCCGCGATGATGCCGGGGGAAGGCGCGCTGACGAACACGTCGGTGAACTTCTTCTCGTTCTCGGCGAGCAGCCGCGCTAGTTGAGAGCACTCGTCGTCGATCGCCGATCCTCGGCGCGCCGACCCGCCGATCGTCGGCGCGTCGATATAGCGGATCTCGGCGATCGCCTTGGGGCCGCGCAGCAGGCTGACGCTCTCCCCGCGCCGCGAGCCCTGAACCAAGCGCTCGAGGTAACCGGGGTAGCGAGTGACGTCGCGCATCAAGGCCCGCTCGCTGGTGCCCCCGAAGCCGGTCATGCGGTGTTGGACGTAGGTGAAGAAGCTCTCGCGTCCGACCTCGCCGTTGTTGCCGATGTCGATGCCGGCCGCCAACTGCCGCGCGATCACCTGGCGAGTCGCCTCCTCGGCCGCGACCGCGAGCTCCGACGTATCCACCTGCCGGCCGCCGAAGCGGGCGGCATGAAGCGCAGCCAGCGACTTGGGTCGGGGCAGGCTTCCAGCGTGGGTGGTGAGGATCCGATCTGTGCCATCTGCCATGACTTCTACCTCTTGCGTGCGAGCTCCGGGTCGGTGCGCAGCCGGCTCTGGAAAGGTCATTCGGCTCGAATCCTACGCCGCTGAGGGTCAAGACCCCGCGCCACGCTTCTGGCTACTCCGAACGTAGCAGCCGACTTCAGGCGGCCGATTGGAGGGGGTGGTTGGTGCGTAGCCATCGCAGCGAATGCTCCGTCACGTCGGTGGAACGCTCGGCGTGTTCGCCTTTCGGTCCGCGACGGGTCGAACGCCGGTGTTCGCTCGTTCGTCGGCCGCCCAAGGCCGGCCGCTACGTTCGGAGGGGGCATCGGGCCGTCAATCTAGCGGCAATGACGGCGCGGATATAGGGTCAAGAGCACGGCCACGTCGCGAAGGCCCTCGACCCCTACCGAGCAATCCCGTTGAGCTCTGAGCCCACACCCGTGGCCCCCTTAGCCGCTCCGCCTTCGCGAATCGGTTTCCCTCTGGGAGCGCGCCTGACCCTCGCCGAGCTGGAAGCGCACCCTTATCCGGCACTGAAGCGACTTCGCGAGCATGAGCCGGTGTCGTGGGTTCCGGCGTTGGGCATGTGGATGGTGACGCGGTATCGCGATGTCGACGCTGTCCTACGCGATCCGCAGACCTACACCACCGACTCGTCACGCTCGACGATTCGCGACACTTTCGGGCGCCAGATGTTGAGTGTCGACGGACCCGATCAGAAACGCTACAAGACCGAGAGCCAGCCGACGTTCAACGCCCGATCGATCCGCGACCTGTGGGCCGAGCCGGTCGAGCGCTGGTGCCGAGAACGAGTGAACGAGCTTGTCAATCGGCACCGGTGCGAGCTGATGAAGGAGGTCGCGCGCCCGCTGTCGCTTGCGACCATGGGCCTGGTGCTCGGCTTGCCGAGCGAAGATCTACCCAGGGTCCACGGCGCCTACCAACGATTCGAGCAGGCGCTTGCCAACTTCGACGGCGACCCCCAGATCCGTCGCCAGGCGCAAGAGGCCGCCGCCGAGCTCCGGACCTACCTGGAGCAGCGCCTGGCTGCCGCACGCGAAGGGCCTCCCGACCCGCCTCCCCACGACCCCAGCGCGTCGCTGATCGGACGTTTCGCGAGATTGGCGCCCGATCGGCTGTCGCCCTCGGAGGCGGTCGCCAACCTGTTGATCATCCTCTTCGGCGGCATCGAGACCACAGAGGCGATGATCGGCAATGCGGTGTGGTCGCTGCTCGAACACCCCGAAGCGCTCGATCGCGTCCGCCGCGATCCGAAGCTGGCCGACGCGACGATCGAAGAGTCGCTGCGCTGGGAGCCGGCGGTCCAGAGCTGCACTCGCCATACCACGCGCGAGGTCGAGCTCGCCGGGGTCACGCTGCCGCCAGACGCCACCGTGCAATGCATGATCGGGGGCGCCAATCGCGACCCAGAGATCTTCCCGGAGCCCGACCGCTTCGACATCGACCGTCCCAACCGGACACGGCACCTCTCCTTCGGCCTGGGCAGCCACTTCTGCCTGGGAGCCCAGCTCGCTCGCCTCGAGACCCGGACCGTGCTGACCGCGATCCTGGAGTCTTGGCCGAGCCTGGGCCTCGACTCCGAGCGACCCAGCGCTCCCCGCGGTCACGAGTTCCGCAAGCCGCCGGAGCTGTGGTTGCGATGGGACCAAGGGCAAGTCGGCATTGCAGGATCGACGGCAGCGTCTCGAGCCCGCTGAACCGGAGCCAAGTCGGCGGACCGCAAGAGGTATGATTCGGCCCGAGACTTGAGCATTCAGCCATCGGCAGGGAACACGACCTGTCGGCCGCCCAAACGGGCCGAACGCCGGTCGGGGCAAGGTGGTCCTCGGACTCACGCCCGCTGACAGGCAGCCTAGGGGTCCCTCATGGAAACACTCTCGAGAATCATCGAACTGCTCGCACTCGGCGGTCTCATCTACGGCTACATCAAGAAGAACCGGAACATCATGCTCGCCTCTGCCATCGTGCTCTGGATTGGGTCCGCCCTGCCTGACCTCAAGAAAGGCTTCTCCGAAGGGTTCCAAGCAGGCCGCTCAGCGGTCCCGGTCCGACCAGGGGCCGGGGACTAACCTGCTGCGCTCGACGGCTACCAACCTGGTGCCCTGGGGGCGGGCCGTCGCCAACGGCACGTTGCTCGATCCGAGATCGTTGCAGACGATGGTCACGCCACGTCATCTGTCCGGCTCGTCGGCCTCTCACGTCTACGGCCTCGCCACGCCAGAGCCGAGGGACCTGCCCTACTCCGAAGCCGAACGGGTGTCCTGGCGCGGCTGGTACTTACTCGGCGTCGTCGGCATCCACCTGACCGAGATCGACGGCAAGCTGCACTTGTCGGTCGACAAGTTCCTGCCGCAACCGATGCTGCTCATGACCCAGGGTGGCGGTGAGATGTGGCTGGCGCTCGATCCCGACATCCGCGTTTCGGCGCCGACAGCCGGCGCCCCGGCAGAACGGATCCGGCTTCAGTTCGGAGACATGCCGATCGTGGCCCTGCGCTCCGAGGGTCGCCGGTAGTGGGCGCGCTATGAGGAACCCAAGAGAAGCCGTGATGCCGCCGATCCCGCTGCTCGCACCACGCCGTCAGGCGGCACGCCGCTGGGCGGCACGCACGTGCGTGGCAATCGCCTTGCTGACCTCTCCGCTCGCGGCTTGCAGCGCGCCGGTTGAACGCCCTGTCGAAGCATCTCCGCCGCCTCGAACGGGACCTCGAGATCACCGGCCACCCGATGATCACGTTGTTCGTCCGCTCCTCGACCGAAGACGCGGCATTCTTCGCCTACCTCGAGCTGGTGGCGCCCGATGGCCGGGTCACCTACGTCACCGAAGGCCAACTGCGGGCGCTCTCGCGCAAGACCTCGGACACGGCTCCCCCTACTGGCACGCCGGTCCCTACCGCAGCTTTCTGCGCGCGGACGCCCGGCCGCTTCAGCCGGGCGAGATCGAGGAGATCACCTTCGAGCTGTGGGCGACCTCGGTGCTGGCGCCCGCGGGACACCGAGTTCGGGTCGCGATCGCGGGCGCCGATGCTCACAATTTCGCCCGCTATCCGAAGAACGGCGAGGTCTCGAAATGGGAAGTCGAGCGCGGCGCTCGCCACCCCTCGCACATCGTGCTGCCGCTGCGCGAGCGATGACGTTGGCGCGATGTAGAAGCCGCCCATGCGATCCCGGGCATCGCTTCTGGCGCCAGCGCCAACGATGAAACCCGCAACGAGCCGGGCGCGTTTGTAGAGCCGTGCACCGCACGCGACCGCACGGATGCCGCAGCCTCAACCGACAACGCTGATGGCACACCCTCGGCCGGACCCGCTGCGGCGCGCACGATCATTGCCCCATGACCTCGCGATCGTGGCAGTCCCATGAAACGCCACGCCGTCACCGCCATCGTCGCCGCGTCGGTGCTCGCCGTGGGGATCGCGTTCATGGCCCACGAGTCTGGGCACGCAGTCGCCGGGTCGCTTGCCGGGGGCTCGCCGACTTGGCTCACGGCGACCGAGGTCCAGGGAGACTTCGAAGGCCTCTCCCCGACTGGTTTCGTGGCCCTCGGCGCCTCGGGATCGCTGGCCAACGCCCTGTTCTGCTTCTTGGGCTGGTGCGGCCTCCGACGAAAGTCGGCGACCGCCGAGCTCCGACTCAGCGCCTGGTTCTTCTTCGCCGTGAACGGCATGCTCCTCGCCATGAAAGCGATCGGCGAGCCCGTGGCCGGCTGGGGCGACTGGATGACGATCCTGCGGCCGTTCGGGACACCGATGCCCTTGCGGATCGCCGTCGCGGCCCTGGGTGCTGTGGCACTCGTGTTCCTGGTTCGGCGATCGGGGGACGACCTCGCGAAGCTCCTTCCTCCCGGCGAGTCCGCACAGCGTGTAACGGAAGCTCGCCGAGTCGTCTGGATCGGGGCCGTGGCCGCCGGCGTCCTCGCCCTGGGCGCCAACGTCGCCAATCCGGTGAGCACAACGCGCGGACTCCTCCTCGGCTTGGCGGCCGGGCTGGGTCCCTTCTTCCCGATGATCTTCGCCGCTCGGTTCGCCTCCCGGGTCGCACCGCGCGACGACTGCCGGCCAGCCATCGCCAAGTGGCCATGGCTCGGCGCGGCCGGCGCAACGACCGCGATCATGTGGTTCGTCTTCGGGCCGGGGATTCGGCTGTAGGGATCCCAGTGACAAGCTCTCCGAGTCTTTCCCCCCCGCCCGCAGGAATCACTCTCTGGCTACACTGAACCGGCTACTTCGAACCGAGGCGGAGTGAATGGCAGCCCTTGTCTAGCAGCAAGGAACGAACTGCTTCTCACATCGAGGCCTTCGGGTTCCTCCGGGGGGGGGTAGCCGCCCGGTCTCCGGGCGCGCCGACACTTGGGCGGCCGAGCGATGAGTTGTTGGGACGTACGCCATCGCTGCGAACAAGCCCTGACATCGGCCCATTGCCGATATCCAGCGGGCGGACGCCGGTCAGCACATTGGCCGCAACCGCCGCCGAAATGGCCGAGACCGTCTTACTGGCAATCGTCACGAACGTATCGGAAACCGGCCCGGCGACGAACGCGATTCGCTGATTGCCCGGGGTGAAGGTGAAATCACTGTCGTATTCGAACGTCACGGCCGCCGCGCCTAGACCAATAACCAACGTCTGTCCGTCCAAGGTGGCCGGATTGAAAGCGAGTCGCGTCAGCGTGCTCCCCGTCACGTTAGCATTTGCGCCTGGATCCGTGGAACGAATCTGGACCACGCCACCACCAAAATGCACGGTTGACAACCCGTTCAGCTGAC
>JAQBHE010000290.1:0-4844 GCA_032128015.1 Holophagae bacterium | reverse complement strand
TACTGCGCGGGCGGGGCGAACGACAGGAGGCGATCTACCTGCTGCACCTCTCGGCAACCTTGGCGCGATCAACGGACGGCTCGCGAGTCCCCTGAGCCACCATTCCGCGTTCGTCGGCCGCCCAAGCTCGGCCGCTACCCCAAGAGCGACGTACGCCCGGCGCTTCCGATGCGGCCGAGCCGCTCGGCCGCTACGTTCGGAGACTGCCATTCCCCCAACAGCTAGCAGCCTGCTAGTGGTGCGGCGCGACTGCCGCCGGTCCACCGAGATGGATCGCGCGCCGCGACACTTCCTCGAGTCGATCGCTGCCCTCGAGAACCCGGTAGAAGTGGTCCGCTGGGACCGCGGCAAACCTCGAGACCGTGCCGCTCCCCGGCCAGCGCACCACCAGCTCGGCGATTCGGTCGGCGACGCCGAGCCCGATCTCCTGCTGCAGGCTCGAGGCGCCGAACGAGCCGCCGCTGCCGGCGAGCAGGTAGATCGTTCGACGTTCTCCTTTCGAGGCTCCTTTCGAGGCCTCCTTCGACTCGCCCTTCGCTTCGATGGTCGCTTCGATCCGGGCGCCGACACCGAACCGGTTGGCGCGCCGGCCTTCTAGCAACAGGGTCACCCAATGTCCGTCCGGCTTCGCCGCGCCGCCGGCTTCGAGCAGCGGGTTCTCGAACAGCGCGTTGCCGAACGAGTCGGACGGATAGAAGCCGCCGAGCTGGTGGAACAGATCCTGGTCGCCGTCGTTATCGAGGTCGCCAAAGGCGACGCCGTGCCCCTTCTGCAGGTGGGCGAAACGGCCCGCGAACGACACCTCGACGAAACGCCCGCCAACGTTGCGGTACATCTGGTTGGGCATGACGCTCGCGAGGTCGGGCTCGCCGGTACCGAGGTAGAAGTCCAGCCAACCGTCGTTGTCGAGGTCGCCGTAGTTGGCGCCCATCGGCATTGCCGGCCGGGTGAGCCCCGAAGCGCGCGACACCTCGGTGAAACCGGCGCCGCGCGCACCCAGAGTCCCGATCGAGTCGTTGCGGTAGAGCAGCGGCTGCCCCTCCGGGCTCGCGATGCCGAAGTACGACGCGGTCACCCGCGCCGCCTGCGACCGGTAGTCGCCAACGTAGAGGTCGAGGTCGCCGTCGTTGTCGTAGTCGAAGAACCAGGTGGCGAAGCTCTCGACCCGCGGCTCGGTGACCCCGAGCTCGGGCGCGACATCGACGAAGCCCGCGCTGCCGTCGTTGCGGTACAACCGGTTCTCACCAAAGTTCGAGACGTAGAGGTCGGGATCGCCATCGTCGTCGTAGTCACCCCAGGCCACGCCCTTGGTGTAGCGGAGGTTGGTCACCCCCGCCGAGGCCGCGCGATCCTCGAAGGTGCCGTCTCCGCGGTTGCGAAACAGCTGCGACGGAAACGGCGACCCCTGGGTGGCCTCATTGCCGACGTAGAGGTCGAGGTCGCCGTCGCCGTCGTAGTCCGCCCAAGCCGCGGTCTGGGTCGGATACGCGGGCTCGGCGACGCCGGCGGCCCGGGTGACGTCGACGAAGCGCGTCCCCGAGCCCGCGGTCACGGTGTTGCGCAAGAGCGAGTTGCGGATCCGGCCGTCGCCCAACAGCCAGGCGCCACGCAGCACCAACAGATCGATCCGGCCGTCGCCGTCGTAATCGGCCTGCACCAGGTTGAGACCGCCGAGTTGGTCGGCGAGACCCCACTGGGCGGTGACATCGAGGAAGCCGCCGGTGCCGTCGTTGCGAAACGCAGTCAGGCTACCGCAGGGGTCCCAGGTCGAGGACACCAGGTCGAGAAACCCGTCGCCATCGAAGTCGTCCATCACCGCGCCACCGGCGAGGTCGTCGACGTTGATCCCGAGCTCGCCACCGCGGTCGGTCCACGGCGGGAACGCCTGCGCGTCGAGAAACGCCGACTCGGGAAGCCGCAGCGGCTCCGGGATTCCCTGCGGGAAGTCTCCCGATTGACGTCGCGCCAAGTTGAGCAGCCACACCGCCTGCAGGTTTCGCGGGTGGTGACCCGCGTAGTCGAGCAACAGGTCGCCGGCCCGTCGCGCCGGTCCTGGGATCTGGTGCACCCCCGCGGCGCGGATCGGCAGGGTGCAGCTGTCGGCGGTGCGGTGAGCGACGCAGTTCTGGTCCTCCGCCTGTTGAAGGTAGGCGAGCGCCAGCGTCCACTGCACCGAAGCGCGCAGTCCTTCCGGCAGCTCCACGTTCAGTCCCGCCGGATTCTGCCTTGCCTCATCTTGGCTCGCCTCATCTTGGCTCGCCCCATTTTGGCCTTCCACGTGCGCACGCTCGAGCTCGGCGATCGCCGCCTCGATCTGGTTCAGGCGCAGCAGCTCTCGACCGAAGACGCCGCGCAGGCCGATCTGATCCTCGAGGCTGGCCTGTGGCTGGTCGAGCCGCGAGCGCAGCTCGTCGGCGAAGCTCTGCGAGAAGAAGCGGTTGTCGCCGACGCGTAGGCGCTCGCACAAACGGCCGAACTCCTCGCCGGGAGTCTCCGTCGCTTGGACGCCGGTGGCCGCACCGACGATCCCGAGCGTGACCGCGACCCTCGCCCACCAGCTTCGCGTACAGACCTTCCCGGAAAGCTCCATCTTGTTCATTCTACGGCTCGATGGTCATACGCTCCGGGACAGCGAGAAGTGAGAGAGAATGGGGCACCGCGTGCCAAATGCAGCCGTCAAGCCACACCGAGTCCGCGACGACGTCCGAGCCCTTCCAGCGCCAGGCTCCAGTCGACTACATCGAGCGCACAGCGGCGCAGTATCGCGACCTCGGCTACCCGCAGTACCGCTGGGTCACGAGCCTCGATCCACCGCCGTTCGAGCCGCCGCGCAAGCCGCTCGCCGAAAGCCGGGTGGCACTCGTCGCCTCGGGCGGGATCTACGTCGCCAGCCAGATCGCCTTTCACTTCAAAGACGACACCAGCTTCCGGGTGATCGATCGCGACACTCCGACAGGCGATCTACGGGCCACCCACTTCGCCTACGACCTGACCGACGCCCGCCGCGATCCCAACGTGGTGTTCCCGCTCGAGATCCTGCGTCGTCTGGTGAGCGAAGGCGCCATTGGCGAGTTGTCGGAGCACGCCTACTCGTTCATGGGGGGCATCTACTCCGCGCGCAAAGTGCGCGAGCTGCTGGCGCCGGCGCTGCGCCAGCGCCTACTCTCCGACGAGGTCGACCTCGCCCTCCTGGTGCCGGTGTGACCGGTCTGCCATCAGTCCGTGGGACTGATCGCGAGGGAGGTGGAAGCGGCAGGGATTCCGACTGTGTCGATGACCAGCGCACTGTCGATCACCCGGGCAGTGAATCCGCCGCGCGCTGTCTTCCTCGACTTTCCCCTCGGGCACACCACCGGGAAGCCCGGCGAGCCCGAGCTACAACGCCAGATCCTGCTCGGGGCGCTCGCGGCGTTCACCGAGCTCGAGAAGCCGGGAGAGGTCAAGCGGCTGCCCTACCGCTGGAGCGTCGACGACTCGTGGAAGGACTCGGTGATGCGCGGTGGCGACTCGCGAGTCGAGCGCTCGGAGCAGCCGCAATACCAGCTCGCGAGTGACCGCGAGCGGGTCGACAACAGCTGCCCCAGCTGCGTGTTCCTCGAGAGTTAGCCGCCGGTCCGAAAGATCTCGGGCCAGGTTCTACGTCGCCGAGCGGGCGCCGAAGCGGCTCAACACCACCGCCCCCAGGCCGGTGGTCCAGGCGAGGAACTGGATCAAGAAGCCGAAGAGGCCGAACAGGGCATAGATCAGGAACGGCAGGCCGATGGCGTCGAGGAACTCCTCGGTGACCGAGATCGCCTGGATGCCGATCAGCCCGACGAGCAAGAACGCAAACCGGCCACGCGGTCCGAGCGAGAAGCGCTCCTTGAGGAACTTCCCGACCCCCACGGCCATCGAGGTGAAGCCGAACAGGAATGCCGCGATCAGCAACAGCAACAGGAACGGTAGGAACAAGAGCAACGGAATGCCGATGATCGACACCGTCAGCAGCACCGCCAGCACCACGATCCCCGGCAGGAACAGCAACTCCACCGCGAGCCCCACGATCACCGACTTGAAGGGCTCGGCGAATGCCACCCCACCCACCCGATCAACAGGCTCGGGAACAACCACCAGCACCAGACCCGTGAGCACCAGGAGCAACAGGCTGCCGAGCAGCGACCACGACAGGTTGACCCACGCCCCCCAGCTCCACAATCCGTGGTCCGACCAGTCGAGGCCACGGTTCTTCCACCAGCGCTCGCCGAGATCGAGCTTGCCGCCCACCGCGACCTCCGAGACCCGGCCCATCACCGTCGCTCCCTCGTCCTGGATCACCCGCGCACCGACGCTGACCGCGTCACCGAGGACTTCGGCGCTGGGACCGAGCTCGACGTTGCGGCCGATGGCGATGACGTTGCCGGTGACCCGGCCGTCGACCTTGATCGAGCCTCCGACCGCTACCGCATCGCCGAGGACCTCGCCGTCGATCCGGATGCCGCCGCCAAGCGCGAGCACGTCGGCCGCCACCTCACCGGCGCGCACCCGCACCGTGCTACCGAGCGCGAACTTGTTGTCAGAACGACCTCGACGCCGCGGCGGCCGGGGAGCCCGTGGCGCTTCGGGCTCGGGCACGGTGATCTCGACATCGAGCTCGTTCTCGAGCTCGCCGGGAGGGGTGGCCTCGAGGCGTTGTCCCGGCTCCTCCTCGGCGGACTCGACGGCTTTCTCGGCAGCGTCGCGCGCGGCCTCGATCCTGCGCTCGAGCTCGCGCTGTTGCTCCTCGAGCTCGAGCCGCTGGCGCTCGAGAGCCTGGACATCGTCTGCGGTCTGCCGCGGCTTCTGCTCCTGCGCCGCGAGCCTCACCG
>JAQBHE010000289.1:0-4500 GCA_032128015.1 Holophagae bacterium | reverse complement strand
TTTCGGTGCCTGTCACTTCTTGGGGTCCCGGCAACTTTGCTCGCAGGCTGGGTCAGCCGTCTCAAGTGGTTGCGGTCATGGGTTCCGACACAGCGCTGGCAGACAAGGTTGCGGCCTGGAACGAGCGCCGTCTGGTCCGTGATCTCTACGACGCCTACTTCCTCGTGAGCCGGCTCGGCGCGCGACTGTCTAACGTCGAGTCGAGAATCCCAAGGCTCCGGAAGCGGTCGCGGATGACCCGCGGGAGCTCGCGAGAGAGCTGAAGGCAGTGCTGCAAGCCCTCGACCAACCGCAGCTCGAGGCCGAGCTCAGGCCCCTGCTTCCTCCCGGGGAGTTGCCGGGTCTCGCTCTAAAGATCCGCGCGTCGTTTCTCGGGATCGTCGAGGACATGCCGGTTTGACCGGCTGAGCCATGTCGATCCAACCGGGGAGTCTCTTCGGCCGCGTGGGGCGGGAAGGCACTGCGAGACTCGATGCCGGTGATACGTTGACGCCAGTTCGTGGCCACCCCCTCTAGCAGCCCGTGCTGACTTTCACCACGGGCTGCTAGAAGCGCCGTCGCGTCACCATGACCGAAACCAGCGCACGTTCTCGCACTGGCAAGGCGGACGCTCCCTCCGGGGTCGCCGAGTCGACCACGGACCCGGATCCCGACCTGGCTCTACTCGAAGCCGTGCGGCGCGGCGATCCGGGCGCCTTCGATCGCTTCGTCGAGCGCTGGGGAGGACGGGTGATGGCGTTCGGCCGGCGAATGTGCGGCCATCAGCAGGACGCCGAGGACGTCTACCAGGAGACCCTGCTCAAGGCGTTCCAGGGTCTCGATCGGCTGCGCGAGCCGCGGGCGCTGCGTACCTGGCTGTTCCGAGTGGTCGCGAACCAGTGCTTGATGGTCCGGCGCAAGCTGCCACCCGAGCGCGAGGTCTCGCTCGACGTCGTTGCCGACGCGGGTTGGGCCGGGGTGCGGCTCGAAGACCTGCCGCCCTGCTGCGACCTGCCGCTCGAAGCGGCGGAGCGTGCCGAGCTGCGGCGGCAGCTCGCCGCGGCGGTCGCCGGTCTCCCGCCGGAGACCCGGATCGTGTTTCTTCTACGCGATGTCGAAGGGCTTCCCACCGCCGAGACCGCCGAGGTGCTCGGGATCGGCGCCTCGGCGGTGAAGATGCGTCTGCTGCGCGCCCGCCGCCAGCTGCGCGAGTCGCTCGCCCGCGTCCTCGGCGACGCAGCTCCCGCGGCCCTCTGAACCCGGCTCACGCCGCGATGTGACCGATCGCGGTCTCGCCGCATCTGTGTTGGTGAGGCCGGACAAGCGGACCGCGACCCCCGCCGGCGGCGGCGGCAGTTAGTACGCGGAGTAGCGCGCCGAGAGCCGGCCAGAAAGCGAGGATTTCGATGACCATCGAGCGCAAGATTCGAGCATTCGCCGGCGCCTTCGTGCTGGCAAGTTTGGCGCTGGGATACTGGGTGCATCCCGGGTTCTGGCTGTTCACCGCCTTCGTCGGTCTGAACCTGCTCCAGAGCGCGTTCACCGGCATCTGCCCGCTCGAGAGCGCGCTGGTGGCGCTCGAGCGCCGCCGTCTGCGGACGACCTGAGGTGGCGACGATGTCGACCGAATCGCGCGGGCGTGGGCATTCGATCCGCGCGGTCGCGCTGGTGATCGTCGGGCTCCTAGCTTCGGTGGGGGTTTCGGCCCAGCCGCCCGAGCCTGAGCTCCTGACTCTCGAGCGGGCGATCGCACTCGCCCAGGAATCGAATCTCGATCTCGCCGCGGTCGACGCCCGGCGCGTTCTGGTCGCGACCACGGTCGCCGAAGCGAGCGCGCGGCGGCTGCCGCGCGTGGCGCTCGACTCGGGATACCAACGCACCGACAACCCGGTTCTGGTCTTCGGCACCAAGCTACTCCAAGGAGACTTTCGCGCCCGCGACTTCGACCTGGGCCGGCTCAACGATCCGTCTTCGGTGGGTGATTTCGCGAACCGGGTCTCGATCGAGCAGCCGCTGTGGGCGGGCGGTCGGATCGCCGGCGGCATCGAAGCCGCGGAGGCCGGTCTCCGGGCGACGGTCGCCGAGCGCGAGCGGGCGCGCCAGGAGCTGGTTCGAGAGGTCACCGACCGCTACACCGGCGCCGTGCTCGCGACCCACGCTCTCGCGGCGGCG
This sequence comes from Holophagae bacterium, assembly GCA_032128015.1. Taxonomy (GTDB): domain Bacteria; phylum Acidobacteriota; class Thermoanaerobaculia; order Multivoradales; family Multivoraceae; genus JAQBHE01. The sequence continues at coordinate 2,349 of JAQBHE010000289.1, read as the reverse complement.
CGCGCATCGCTCGAGAGTGCCGGGGCCCATGTTCGGTTCGCCCGCGACCTGTTCGAGTCTGGACTGGTCGTCGAGTCGGACTTACTGCTGGCGCGGGTGCGCGAGAGCGAGGTCGAAGCGGCGGTGGTGCAGGCGGGCATGGACGTCGAGATCGCCCGCGCCGCGCTCAACCTCAGCCTGGGCCGGGATCAGGCAACCCGCTTTGAGTTGCCCGAAGATCTGGCGCCCATGCCGCCGATCGGCTCGACCCTCGACCAGCTGGTCGAGCGCGCACGCGAGCGCCGGCCCGACCTCGAGGCGGCGCGTAGTCGCAGCGCCGCCGCCGTGGGTCTGCAGCGGGCGATCCGTGGTGGCACCCGGCCAGAGATTGGCCTGGTCGCGGGTCTCGAGAGCCACGCCGCCGATTTGCTCGGCGTCGACGCCAGCAACGCGACGATCGGCGTCGGGCTGCGTTTCGCGCTGTTCGATCCCGGCCGGCGAGCGCGGATGGACCGCGCCGACGCCGAGCGGGAGCTCGCCAATCTCGCGGTGCGCCGGAGCATCGAGCATGCAGAGCTCGAAGTGCGCCGAACCCTCGCGGCCTTCGGTGCCGCGGAGCAGCGGTTGGCGCTCGCCGAGCGCGGCCTGGAGCTGAGCACACGGTCGCTCGCCATCGTCGAGGACCGCTACCGCAACGGACTGACCACGGTGGTCGACCTGCTGGCCGCGGAGTCCGCGCTCACCGATTCGAGAGTGCGCGAGCTGGCCGCTCGGCGTGACGTGCTGCTGGCGCGGGTCGATCTGGATCTCGCGACCGGTGCGCTGTGAGCGAAGTCTGTGCAATGGAAGTCGATGTGAGGAGGAGTCGAATGTACCGAAGAACCTTGGGGTTGCGCCCGATCCTGGCGACCTGGAGCCTGGCGACGATGGCGATGGTCGGCTGCGGTGGGCCGGAGGTGGTTGCCCCGGAGACTGCCGTGCCGTCGGCCCCGGTCGAGGTCGTGCTCCGGACCGCGGAGCTCGCCGCTCTTGGCTCTGCGGCTCCTCTCACCGGCACCCTGCGCGCCTACCGCCAGGTGGCGCCGGGAAGCAAGCTGCTCGGCAAAGTCGACGCGGTGTTGGTGCGCGAAGGGGGGGCGGTCGCCCTTGGCGGTCTGCTCGCAAGGATCGAGAGTCGCGACCTCGAGGCGGCGGTGGCCCAGGCCGAGGCGGCGGTGGCGATGGCCGAGGCTCAGTCGACGAATGCCGCAGCCCAGCGCGCACGCATGGCCGAGCTCGCCGGCCGCGGCTCGGCGACTCCCAAGAACTTGGAAGACGCGATCGCCGGCGACCGCATCGCCAAGGCCGCGGTCGAGCAGGCAGAGGCGGGTCTGCGAACCGCGAAGGTGACGTTGAGCTACGCCGAGGTCCGCAGCCCGATCGCTGGCTCGGTGGTCGAGCGGCGGATCGAAGCCGGAGACATGGCGGTGCCGGGGATGCCGATGTTCATCGTCGAGGACGCCTCGTGGCTCGAGGTCGAGCTGGCGGTGCCAGAGTCGCGGCTGGCCGCGGTGGCGGTAGGTGAGACGGCGAGAGTGATCGTCTTGGACCGCGAGCTCGAGGCCAAGGTCGAGCGCATCGTGCCCGCCGGAGACCCGGCGAGCCGGTCTTTCACGGTCAAGCTCGGGCTCGCGAATCCGGACGGTTCGCTGCGGTCCGGGATGTTCGCTCGCGTCGAGCTCGAGGGTGCGGTGCGTCAAGGACTCTCGGTCGAGCGTTCGGCGGTGGTGCGCCGAGGGCAGCTCGACGGCTTGTACGTCGCTTCGCCCGAGGGCGTGATCCAGCTGCGGTGGATTCGTACCGGCCGCGCCTTTGGCGATCGGATCGAGGTGCTCTCTGGGCTCGAGGCGGGTGAGCGCTACGTGTCGCGGCCAGAGCCCGGGCTCGCCGACGGTACGGCGTATCGGGTGCGAGGCGAGTCGTGAGCTCGAGCTCCGAGATCTCCGAATCGCCGAGCCCCCGTGACCCCGCGCCGCCCGCGCTCGGTCCGGCAGGGCGCATCGCGCGCCTGTTCATCGACTCCAAGCTCACGCCCCTGTTGGTGATTGCAGCGCTCGCTCTTGGGGCGCTGGCGGTGGTGCTCACCCCCCGTGAAGAAGAGCCGCAGATCGTGCTGCCGGTGGTCGACCTCTTCGTCGGCTTGCCGGGCGCGTCGCCCGAGGAAGTGGAGAGCCGGGTCACGGTGCCGCTCGAGCGGCGGATGTGGCAGATCCCGGGCGTCGAGTACGTGTATTCGACGTCGCTCCCCGGCATGGCGCTCTTGACCGTGCGTTTCTACGTCGGCGACGACCACGAGCGCAGCCTGGTCAAGGTCTACGACAAGCTCGCCGG
>JAQBHE010000288.1:0-10073 GCA_032128015.1 Holophagae bacterium | reverse complement strand
GGGAGAGGACGACCAGAAGCAAGAGTTACTCCTTTTCGTAGGCTGTCTTCTCAGGAGCGAAGTGGCAGTGACGAGGCGCGGTCATGCCACGATCCCGCTAGCCGGTCACCCCGCCCAAGCAGCCGCAGACGGCGCTATGGGAGATTCACTAGGACACGAAAACGTGACTCATTCGTGAGGATCCCAACGGGCCTATTGAATCTAGGGTTGCGCGGTAGATGGAGATCTGATCCACTGGTGGCACAGCTCCGTATCCTGTACGAGTCAGGAAATGTCTCCTGCGCTTTCGTCGATCGATCCCGACACGGCGCCCGTCCGCATCTGCCAAGGAGTCCTCTACATGCGTCCCCACATCTTGCTTCCGAAGCTCCATCTCCAACCCCTGGTCGTCGTCTTCGCGATGTTGGCGATCCTCGTCGGTCTGCCCGCGACGGCGCTCGCCTCGAGCCACCGCGAAGCGCCGTTCAGCAGCCAGAATCCGGCCGTGGATGCCACCGACTTCTACATGTTCCGCAGCTACGAGCCGGGGCGCGAAGGCTTCGTCACCTTGGTCGCAAACTACATCCCGCTTCAGGACGCTTACGGTGGTCCCAACTACTTCAGCCTGGATCCGTCGGCCCGCTACCGGATCAACATCGAGAACAACGGGGACGGGATCGAGGACCTGGTCTTCGAGTTCCAGTTCCTCAACATCTTGAACGGCCAGACGTTGCCGGTGGGCGGGGCGAACGTCGCACATCCGCTGCGGACGATCGCTCCGCTTGACGGTACTGCGGGCCTCGCCGCGAACGAGTTCGAGCTCTACGTGGTGCGGTTGATCCGCGGCGGTGGCGCGCCCGAGCTGGTGACCAACGGCAACACCGGAGGTGTCCTTTTCACCAAGGCCCTCGACAACGCCGGAAGCAAGACGTTTGCCAACTACGACGCCTACGCGCGTGGACGGATCGGACCGATCCAGATCCCGGGCTGCGGCGACGGCAGGGTGTTCGTCGGCCAGCGCAAGGATCCGTTCGCGGTGAACCTCGGCGAGGTGTTCGACCTGGTGAACTTGAACCCGGTCGGCGATCCCCAGTCGGAGCGCTCCGCCACCGCGGACAAGAACGTCACCGCCATCGCACTCGAGGTGCCGATCGACTGCTTGACCCAAGGCCATGGCCCCGTCATTGGCGGCTGGACCACCGCGCGCCTGCCGCGCAATCGCACGCTCAGCGTCAATCCCACTTTCTCCGATCCAGACTCCACGAGCGGAGACTTTGTCCAAGTTTCCCGGCTCGGCAACCCGTTGGTCAACGAGGTCGTGATCGGGCTTCCTGACAAGAACAAGTTCAACGCCAGCCATCCCCGCAACGACCTGGCCAACTTCGCGACCTATGTCACCAACCCGACATTGCCGCTGATCATCCAGTCCCTGTTCGGGGTCCAGGCGCCCACCAACTTTCCGCGCAACGACCTGGTCGCCACCTTCGTTACCGGTCTCAACGGTCTCAACGATCTCGGTGTCGGAGAGATGATGCGTCTGAACACCGCGATCCCGCCGACGCTGAAGGCCAACCAGAAAGAACTGGGAGTGATTGGCGGCGACAACGCGGGTTACCCCAACGGTCGCCGCCCCGGGGACGATGTCGTCGACATATCGCTGCGAGTGGTGATGGGAGTTCTCTGCCATGTGGGCCTCGGCCTGTGCAACCCCGCGGACGCGCCCGACGGCCTCCTGCCCTACACCGATCAGACCTACCAGGGTCCGGACCAGTTCGACGACGCTTTTCCGTATCTGACGACGCCGATCGGCGGCTCGCCGAACGCCTACCGGACCTTTGACGCCAACCTCACGGGCGGCCAGGAGAACCCGGCGTTCAGCAGCCCGTTCAGCGGCTCGTGCAGCGGGGTCCTCAACGAAGCCAAGACCGAGTTCGCGATCTCGTGCTTCCACAACGTACCGAACGCCATTGCCGCGCACATTCACCGCGGTCCCGCGGGTGCCAACGGGCCGGTCGACTGTCCGTTCCCGAATCCCAACAGTCCGTTCCAGTTCGTTTGTCCGGTCAGTCCGGTCCTTCTCAAAGCGCTCGAACAAGGCAACGCTTACGTGAACGTGCACACCCCTGCTCATCCCGGGGGTGAGATCCGAGGCCAGCTACGGTAGATGGGGAAGCCCGTTTCGGTTTCGCGCTGGGGCGGCGGTCTGCTCGCGCTGTTCGCGACGACCGCCGCCTTCGCCCACGATCTTTGGATTGAACCGTCGGCATTCCGAGCCCCGGTGGGATCGGCGGTCAGCCTGTTCCTACGCATCGGCAGCGGCGGTTTGGCGGAGTCGTTTCCGCGGGTCGGTTCGCAGCTGATCCGGTTCGAGGCGTCGAGTGGCAGCGACAAGGCGGCCTCGATCCCCGGCCTCGAAGGCGGCGATCCGGCGGGCTTCCTGCGTGCCGGCGCTCCCGGGCTTTGGACGATCGCCTACGAGAGCCGACCGTCGTTCGTCGAGTTGCCGGCGGCGAAGTTCGAAGAGTACCTCAACGAGGAGGGACTTGACGCTATCGCCCGGTCGCGTCGGCAGCGCGGAGAGCAGATGGCGCCGGGCACCGAGCTGTTCTCGCGTTCGATCAAGTCGCTGTTGCGAGTAGGGACGACCGGAGTCGGCGCGCCGAGCCGCGACCGGGCGATCGGCTTGCCCCTCGAGCTGATCGCGGAGGGCGACCTCGGAGCGCGCGTTCCTGCCGAGCCGCTACGCTTGCGGCTGCTCTGGCGCGGTGAGCCGCTCGGCGGCGCGCTGGTCGACCTGCGGCGACTCGACGGCGCGACGGACGGGCGCCGCGCCGCGGGCGGCTTCGTCGTCGGTCCGGCGACCAGTCGCCGCACCGATCGCGAGGGCCGGGTCGCGTTCGACGCCGGCCCCGGGGTTTGGCTCGCAGCGGTCGTCCACATGGAGGCCTCCACCGACCCGCGGGCGGCGTGGCGCAGTGTCTTCGGCACACTCACCCTCGAGCTCGGTGGAGCCGCCGAACCCATCTGGGGCCCTTGATCGCGAAGGTCTCGTGAAACATGGAGGCTTCGCCGATCGAGCCGTCGATCAAGTCCGCAAGACGCTCGCCTTCGTCCGCGACCGGCAGTACGTCGACCTCGATGGACCGTTCCGCCTCGAGCGGGAATGGAGTGCCGATCGTCGCGTGCAGCGCTTGGCTTCCGATCACAATCAGGTCCGTGGCGCCGATCACGGCTCCGGCGGCACGGATCGCGTGCTCGAACTGCTTGCGGGTCAACGGGCGCGCTCCTCGGCAGCAGCAAAGTCACGGATCACTTGGCTCCGCTCTGCGGCGCTGAGCACGCCCGCGAAGGGCGTCACGTGCCGAAGCTCGCGGGCGTGCGGGCCTGGATCCGCCAGCACCTCCAAGAGCAACGGCAGCGCGCGCCCGAGCAAGTCGGCCCAATCGTTCAGAGGCGCCGCGGCCCCCGGATGTGCCTCCTTCATTCGGGCAAGCGTCCTGCGGGCTTTGGTGGCTGACTTGCCGCGGACTGTTATCTTGCGACTCTGCCGCTTGCCGACTGTTTCCCAGTGCTTGCCGTGTCCCCCGACTCTCCAGCGCTCCCGCCGCCGCCGTTCTGGGCTCGGTGGCTCGTGCTGCTGATCGCGTTCGCAGTGACAGGCGCGTTCTTTCTCGACCTCTGCGATCTCATCTTCCAGTGCGGGTGCAACTCGTGGTGGAACGGCGCGGCCGAGCAGTGCAACATCCAGCAAGCGGGCCCACCCGATTGCCCCTGGTGCGCCTCGGGCCGCGCCGGCATGGTGATCCCATTCGGGACGATCGCGGTCGCTCAGGCGCTGATCGTCTTGGGATCGTGGCCGCGACGCCTTCTGTCGCGACTCGGCCTCGCTCTGCTGGCGTTTCCGGTAGCAGGAGCCGGAGTCGGCGCGGTGTTCGGGATCGCTATGGGCTACTGGAGGTGAGGGCTCGAGCACGCGAACGCAGGCAGAGGACGAGGACGGACGGCTAGCCGTACCCCGAACTCCGGCCTGCTAGCCGTCGAGTGGCTTTCCCATCACCTCGAGGCCTGAGTTGGTACGATGCCGGGCGTTACCAACCCGGCTCGGGGCCGTTGACGGCCGGCCACAGGAGGTGTTTCGTGAAGCGTTGGCTGACCGCAATCATCGAGCGCGAGGGCGACGGATATGTCGCCTCGTGTCCAGAGTTCGACATCGCGAGCCAAGGCGATTCGGTGCCGGAAGCGCGAGCCAATCTCCAAGAAGCTCTCGAGCTCTTCTTCGAGGCAGCGTCTGCGGAGGAGGTTCGTGAGCGACTCCAGGCAGAGGTCTACGTGTCCCAGGTCGAGGTTGCTGTTGGGTAGATTGAGAGTTCTTTCAGGCGACGAGGTTTGCGCGATCCTCACGACCCAGGGTTCTTCAAGGTGCGCCAGCGAGGCAGTCATGCCGTGATGCAACTCCGACGGTCGGGATCGACTCTCACCGTCCCAGTCCCACTTCACCCGACGATTCGAGTAGGGACGTTGCTTTCCATCATCCGACAGTCCGGTGTCCCTCGGGTTCGCTTCGAGGCAGGCGGTTGGCGTCAAGCGACCTCGCTAGCTCCTTGCGTCGTCGGCCGCAGGCCGGCGCGGCAACGACCGCCGTGAGGTGAAGGACGCCGTCGGAGCCGAAGGCGGAGTCGTGCGTCCGAAACCTCGCTAGAATCCACCGCGATGCCCAAACACCGCGACCCCTCGCACATCCCCGACCACCGCCAGAACCGCCTGGTATTCCTCCAGCGTTTCCTCAAACGACCGCAACAAGTTGGCTCGATCACCCCAAGCTCCCGCTTCCTCGAGCGGCGGGTGATTCGCCTTGCGGGCGTCCGCAAGGCGACCACCCTCGTCGAGCTCGGCGCGGGCACCGGCGGAATCACCCGCGCGCTGCTGGGGGCGATGTCGCCCGAAGCACGGCTCTTGTGCGTCGAGATCGACCCCGAGTTCTATCGGGTGGTTCAGCGTATCGACGATCCGCGCCTGGTGCCTCATCTCGGCAGCGCCGCCGATCTTGACCAGATCCTGGCGGCGCGTGGCTTCCCGCCGCCCGAGGCGGTGATCTCGGGCATTCCGTTCTCGACCATGCGCCGCGATCTCGGACTGCGGATCCTCGAGGGGATCTCCGAAGCGCTGGCGCCGGGAGGGCGATTCGTCGCCTACCAGGTGCGCGACCGGGTGGCCTCGTTGGGGCGCCTCTACATGGGCAAGGCTCGCGTCGAGGTCGAGCTCTTGAACATCCCGCCGGTGCGGGTGTACAGCTGGGAGAAAGACGCGGCCTGAGCTCGGGCGCCGGTAGAGGCTTCACCTCCGGGCGAGCAGCCGCTCGAGCGCTTCGATCGAGATCGCGTCGGCGATGTGGCCGTCGCGACCGCGCACCGTTGTCGCGCGCAGCAGCGAGTTGTAGACCGCCTCCTCGACACTCTCGATCGCGGCCAGAAACAGCGGGTCGAGAGAATCGCCATCGACCAGCGCCGCGACTTCGCGGCTGCCATCAGCGCCGGCGACACCAGCGCGCCGGGTGGTCGAGAAGGCGATGACGAAGTCGCCGGAGCCGTGGCCGATGAACGAGCCGGCGCGGCCGAGGCCGAGAAGTGCCCGGCTCGCCAGGCGCTCGAGCGAGCGCGCCGACAGCGGCGCATCGGTTGCGAGCACGATCATGCACGAGCCGGCGCCGGCCGGCGGCCGGTCGTCGGGGTCCGTCGGCGAAGCGCCGAAATCCGTCGGCGAAGCGCCGGAATCCAACGTCGAAGCCGGCGCGGTCAGCTGCTCGCGGAAGGCGAAGCGGCCGAGCGCTTCGCCGACCCGCACGCCGTCGACGGTCAAGACGCCGCCGAAATTCGACTGCACCAGGGCGCCGACGGTGTACCCCCCAAGGCTCGCCGGCAGCCATCGCGACGAAGTGCCGATGCCTCCTTTCCAGCCCAGCGCCCGGGTACCAGTGCCGGCGCCCACCGAGCCCTCGGCGACGGTGCCGTCGCTGGCCGCCGCGATCGCGGCAAGCACGTGCTCGGGGCGGATGTGCTGGCCGCGGATGTCGTTGAGGTAGCCATCATTGGTTTCCCCAACCACCGCGTTCACCGACCGCACAGCTTCGTTTCCCGGTTGGGCGAGGGTCCACGCGACTGTGGCCTCGAGCGCGGCGCCGACGGCGAGGGTGTTGGTCAGCACGATCGGAGTCTCGATCGTGCCCAGTTCTTGGACTTGCAGGAAGCCAGCGGCTTTGCCGAAAGCGTTCGCGACGAACACCGCGGCCTCGACCTTGTCCTGGAAGAGGTTGCCGGAGTGGGGGAGGATTGCGGTGACTCCGGTGCGCACCGCCTCGCCCTCGATCACGGTGTTGTGCCCGACCCGCACCCCGCCGACATCGGTGATCGCGTTGAGCGGTCCCGGGCTGAGGATTCCGGGCGCGATCCCGAGGTCGCGGATCCGTGGCCGCTCCTCCGCCCGAGCAACGGTCGCGAGGCCGGCGGCGATCAGCGCGGCGAGGGTTGCGGAAGGGAGGATGCGCATGGACTGACCTCCGAGGCGCTCGGGTGAAGTAGAGAAGTCGCGGTTGCAACCTGGGCGGGCCAGGAAGCGTAAGAGCGATCAGGTCCTGACCCGCGACGACCTCCAGCCCAACACCCCAGAACCAACCCGATTCCAGAACCGGAGGCCATCATGTACGAGCTTCACCCAAGTCGCCACCAGGACAGCGGTTCTGCGCTCGCCCGCTCGAGGACGGGCCCGGTCGGACGGTCCGCTCTCGTCGGCATCGGTCTGGCCCTGCTGCTTGCGCTTCCCGCGTTCGGCGAAGGCATCGAGCGGACTTTCGAAGTCGCACCGGGCGGCCGGCTTGCCGTTGACGCCAGCGGCGCCTCGGTGTCGGTGAAGGGAACCACGGCCAATCGGGTCCAAGTCGCGGTGACCCGAGGCACCGACAGCGCCGCGGACATCGAGCGCGACTACGAAGTGAACTTCAACCAGTCGAAGGAGGGGGTAACGATCGAGATCAAGAGTCGCCGCCGTTTTCAGATCGGTTTTCGCCGCGGACTCGAGGTCACAGTCGAGGTGCCGTCGCGCTACAACGCTGAGATCGCGAGCTCCGGGGGCAGCGTGGCAGTGCGCGATCTCACCGGTGAGATCGGCGCCCGCACCTCGGGCGGCAGTCTTCGGTTCGAGGACATTGACGGCGCGATCGTCGGTGCGACCTCCGGAGGCTCGGTGACCGTGGCGCAAGCGTCCGGCGACGTCGACGTCACCACGTCCGGCGGCAGCGTCAAGGTCGGCGAGGTCGACGGCAAGGTTACCGCCAAGACCTCGGGAGGATCGATCTCGATCAAGCGCGCGGGCGCTGGTGTGGTCGCCGAGACATCGGGCGGTTGGATCGAGGTCAGCGAGGTTCGCGGCCCGATCCAGGCATCGACCTCGGGCGGCAGCATTCGCGCCTTTCTCGCCGAGCAGCCGACCGCAGACAGCCGGCTCTCGACCTCGGGCGGTAGTGTCACGGTCACGGTTGCCGAGGGCCTGGCGCTCGACATTGACGCTCGGGCGAGCGGCGGCGGAGTCAAGAGCGACCTCGCGGTGAAATCGAGCGAGGACAAACGCGATCGCCTCGTCGGCAGCCTCAACGGCGGCGGGCCGCAGCTCGTGGTCCGCGCTTCGGGCGGCAGTGTCCGGCTGGAGCGCGGTCGGTAGGCGTGGTGCTACCGGTGCTGAGCTAAGGCGCGCTGCGCCGGAAGCGGGTGCCCAGGAAGACTCCGAGCGCGGTCGCGAGCGCGATGACCAGCCCCAGCGCGAGGAGCGGCGGCAGGTAGCTGCTCGGTCGCAGCAGTTGGTCGACGAGTTGCTCGACCCGAGCGAGGTTCTGATCGAGGGTTGCACCGAGATCGGCGACCCGTTCGAGTGTCGGCTCGAGGGCGGCGACCCGCTCGAGCGCTGGGTGCAGTGCGGCCACCTGCTCGAGTTGGGGAGCGAGCGCAGCGACCGCCTCGAGCCGCGACTCGAGCTCGGCGACCCGCGCGAGCGCGCGCTCGAGTCGGGCGACCCGCGTCATCGGCGCCTCGAGTCGGGCGGCAGCCTCGAGCGCCGGCTCGAGATCCGACAGCGCCTCGAGCGCTGTTCGCAACTCCTTGAGATCGGCCATCGGCTGAGCGAGGTCGGCGACCCGGGCAAGCGACGCTTCGAGGGCGGCGACCCGTCGCAGCGGCTCTTCGAGCTCGTCAAGTCCTTCGAGGTCGGTCGCCAGCTCGCCTAGCTGGGCGGTCGAGCGACCTACCGCTTCGGAGTTGGCGGCGATCCCGGCGCTGCTGTCGCGGATCGCCTCGGTGTTCGAAGTCACCGGAGCCAGTAGACCGGCGCAACCGATCGTCGTTGCAGCGGTCGCGCTCAGGATCGCGATCGCGACCCAGCTCCATCGGTGTCGCCGGTGTCCCAGCCGTTTTGAGGTCACGGCGCGTCCGAAGTGCGCGCCGCGTCTTGCTGGCGGTCGTAGGGAACGATGTTCTGCCACTCGCTGGCGTCCGAGCGGGCAACCACCGCCACCACCGGCTCGCTGGCGGAGAGGTTGAACACCTCGTGAGGGACGCCGGGCTCGATGTAGAGAAAGTCGCCGGCCTGGTTCTCCACGACCTTGCGCAGGCCCTCGCCGTACTCGTGGCGCACCCTGCCCGCGAGGATGTAGAGCATCAGCTCGAAGCCGACGTGGATGTGGGCGGCTGCGACACCACCCGGTGGAATCGTCGCCACGTTCATCGACAACCGGGTGGCGCCGACGTTGGTGTTCGACATTCCGGCCTTGTAGTGGATTCCGTTCCAGCCACGGCAATTGCCGCTTGCGCGGATCACCGTGATGCCGTCGCTACCCTCGATCGGCGGAGCTTCGTCGAGCACGATCTCGTCGAGTGGTGAAGGCGGCATGGTTGATCTCCCGAGAGTGGTGGCCCGCGGCTCTGTGCAGGAGTCCCCAGAGTCTATGCCGGAGGCGGGGAGGTCGTGACCGCTTGCCCGGCGGACCCAGCCGTCATCAGCCCCGCGATCTCCTCGCGATCGGCGAGCGAAGGCCGGCCCCATCCCGCCTGATAGTCGAACAGTTGGTGGACCGGGGTTGCGCCGAAGCGGTCGTCGAGCATCTCGAGGTGGTCCGCAGACACCAGCGCCGGGTGGGCGACGCCGCAGGCGTGGCTGAGCTGGAGCAGGTTCTTGCGCAGGTTGACGATGTAGTTGGAGGCCCGCGCTGACTTGAAGGTCGGGTCGAGGCCGCGCATCAGCCAGCGGCTCTGGGTTGCAACCCCGGTCGGACAGCGTCCGGTGTGGCAGCGCTGGGCCTGGATGCAGCCGATCGCGAGCATCGCTTCGCGACCGACGTTGACCAGATCGCAGCCGAGGGCGATTGCGAGCAGCGCCTGCGCGGGAAACCCGAGCTTGGCCGCGCCGACGAACACGACATCGTCGCACAGCCCCTGCTCGGCGAATTCGCGATAGACCCGGGTGAAGCCGATCTTGAACGGCAGCGCGACGTGGTCGGTGAACACTAGCGGACCGGCGCCGGTGCCGCCCTCGCCGCCGTCGATGGTAATGAAGTCGACGCCGCGCTTCGTGGTACGCATCAAGCGCCCGAGCTCGCGCCAGAACTCGGGCTCGCCGACCGCCGACTTGATGCCGACCGGCAGCCCGGTCTCCTGAGCCAGCAGCTCGACGAAATCGAGCATCTCGTCGGCGTTCGCGAACGCCGAATGGCCGGGCGGGCTGATGCAGTCGCGGTCACGCGGGATGTGGCGGATGGCGGCGATCTCGGCGGTGATCTTGGCCTTCGGCAGCACGCCGCCGAGACCGGGCTTGGCGCCCTGGCTGAGCTTGACCTCGATCGCCTTGACCGGGTTCGCCGCGACCGCTTCGCGGAACAGCCCGAGGTCGAACCGACCGCCAGCGTCGCGGCAGCCGAAATAGCCGGTGCCGATCCGCCACACCAGGTCACCGTCGTGCTGGTGGTGGCGGCTGATCCCGCCTTCGCCGGTGTTCTGGAGGCAGCCGCAGAGTTTCGCCCCACGATTGAGCGCCTCCACCGCGGCCGCCGACAGCGA
>JAQBHE010000287.1:0-20555 GCA_032128015.1 Holophagae bacterium | reverse complement strand
CGAAGACTACGTGGAAGTGCTCCGCGCGCTGGAAGATGCCGAGGGCTTGGCCGGCTATGAGCTGAACGTTTCCTGCCCCAATACGAAGCATGGAGGCATGCAGTTTGGGGCTGATCCGCAGCTGCTAGGCGAGGTCGTGGGAATGGCCCGGCGCGCGGTGTCGAGGCGACCTCTGATCGTCAAGCTCTCGCCGAACGTCACTTCGCCAGTGGCGCTCGGCTTGGCGGCCCGCGACGCGGGCGCCGACATCCTGTCGGCGATCAACACCGTGATCGGGATGGCGATCGATTCGCGCACCCGGCGGCCCCGGCTCGCGACGATCAAGGGCGGGCTCTCGGGACCGGCGATCAAGCCGGTCGCACTGCGAGTGGTGTTCGACGTTGCGCGCGGGGTCGGCCTGCCGGTGATCGGCATCGGCGGCATCGAGACTGTCGACGATGTCATCGAGTTCCTACTTGCCGGGGCGAGCGCGGTGCAGGTGGGCACCAGCCTGTTTCGCGACCCGTCGACAGCCGGGCGGTTGGTCGACGGGCTGGCCATCAGGCTGCGAGAAGAGGGGGCGGCTTCGGTTGGCGAGATGATCGGTGCCGTGCGCTTGCCGGACGAGTCATGAGGGGGTCGAAGGAGCGCCTCGCGGTCGCGCTCGACACCGCCGATTGGGACACTTTCCAGCGCTGGTGCAAGCTCTTCGGTCCGCGCGTCGGCGTGCTCAAAGTCGGCCTCGAAGCCTGGAGCCGCTTCGGGCCGAGCTCGGTGGCGGTGGCTCGAGAGACCGGCGCCCGGGTGTTTCTGGATCTCAAGCTCCACGACATCCCGAACACCGTCGCCGGCGCGGTGCGGGCGCTCTGCGCCTACGAGATCGACCTGGTGACGATCCACGCCGCGGGTGGCCCGGCGATGCTCGAGGCTGCGGTCGAGGCGGCAGCGGGCCGAATCGCCGTGCTTGCGGTCACGGTGCTCACCCACCTCGACGCCGCCGCGCTCAGCGCGCTCGACCTGCCGGGTCCGGCGCTTGAGCGGGTCGAGGTTTGGAGCGACCTCGCGTCGGCGGCCGGGTGTGCGGGAGTGGTGTGCTCCGCCGTCGAGCTGTCGACTCTGCGGGCGAGGCACCCGCGGCCGTTCTTGCTGGTGACCCCCGGAATTCGTCCGACCGGGGCGGCCGCGGACGATCAGCGCCGCGTGGCGTCACCCGCAGCCGCGATTCGAGATGGCTCGGATCTGTTGGTGGTCGGACGGCCGTTGACCCAGGCGAGTGACCCGCTCGCGGCGCTCGAGGACCTGCTCGCAGAGGTCGCGGGCGCGGGTTCGTAGCCGACTTTTTCGCGGCCGACTCCGCTCGGCGACTCGGGAACGGAGCCGCAGCCTCCGATTCGGTGCCTACCAGATGAACACTTGCCGGTCTACATCGTGGACTTTTTTCCACTCGTAGGTGTAGAACGGCAGTTCGATGGGCAGGGTGTACTCCACCCGGATCTGCACCCTGCGACTGGTCAGGGTGATCGCGACCTGACTCTTGTCGCTCACCGGCAGGTCCATCTCCTTGGCCTTGTCGAGGATCATTTGTTGGATGCGTGGGCTCTGGCTCTTGTTGTTCGCCCGCTCCGCGGCTTGGACCAAAAAGTCCTGGAAGCGGTCGACGCGGAGTTTCGCGGGAACCACCTCCCACACTCCCATCCCGACCAGCGCCAGCACGGCCAGCCAGACAACGAGCGCCAGGCGTCCCTCGCCTCGCTCTCCTCGACCGGCGAGCCTCGACCCTCGAGGTGTCGGTGGCGCGATGTCTCGCCGGGTCACTTGCGGCTGCCTCTCGGTCTCGAGGTCACGTTTTCTTTCGAGTTCCTTCAAGCCAACGAACTCTTCGAATTCTACCAGGCTCCGAGCCGAGCCTCAACGGATCGGTCGCAGAGTGCGCTCGAGCCGCAACCGGCGAGCGAGGCTCGAGGCTAGAGCCAGTCCCCGGCCGAGGCGGCTGCGCTCGAGCGGAGACCCGCGGGCGGCACTCGGTTGATGGTCCTCGAATGACCAGGCCACGAGAACCGCGCGTCCGATCGCCGCGCGTGTTGGCACCGGCCCCCAGACTCGCGAGTCGCGAGAAACGTCGCGGTTGTCCCCGAGGCAGAAGATGTGCCCATCGGGAACCTGGAGCGGGCCAAAGTTGTCGCGGTTGCGCAGCTCTGAGGATAGGAACTGCGAACGCGGGTACACGTGGGGGTCGATGTGGACGACTTGGGGCTCGGCGACCGGGACATCATCGACCAGCAGCCGCTTGTCGACCAGTCTCAGGCGGTCGCCGGCGATCGTGGGACAGCGCTTGATCACCACCTCGGCCGCCTCGTGCGGATGGCGGAAGAGCACTAGGTCGCCGCGGCGTACCTCGCGGGCCGGCAGCAGTGTTGCTGCGGTCTGCTGGAAGACGAACTTGTTGACCAGGATGTGGTCGCCCACCATCAAGGTTGGAAGCATCGACTCGGACGGCACCGCGAATGCCTGGACCACCCAGGTGCGGGCGAACAGCGCTAGCACCACCGCGACCAGCAGCGCGTCGAGGTAGCCGCGCACCGGCCAGGAGCGATCGGGCATCGAGGTTGGTTGCTAGCGGATCAGCTTGAGGGTGCGCCGCCAGCGTGTCTTGGTGAGGAAGCCGATCGCTGTGCCACCGAGCTGCCTGAGTCGAGCGGTCCAGCCGCGCCAGACGCCGTCCGGGGTCTCACCGCCATACGACCAGTAGATCATCACCGCGCGCCCTTTGACGTGAGCCAGCGGCACCGGACCGAAGAACCGCGAGTCGTACGAGAAGTCGCGATTGTCCCCCATGCAAAACAAGTGTCCTGCCGGCACCTCGAGGGGTCCGAAGTTGTCGCGCCGGATCACCTCCGGGCCGTAAGGACTCGAACGCGAGAACAACTGGGGCTGGCGATTGATGGCGTACCCGGCGTCTGGAGCGAGCTCGCCGTTGACGTAGAGCTCCTTGTCGATCACTTCGACCTCGTCCCCGGGAAGCGCCATGCAGCGCTTCACCAGGTCGAGCTTCGGGGTCTCCGGTGAGCGGAAGATCACGATGTCGCCCCGGTGGATCGCGCGCCCCGGGAGGAGGGTGCGCTCGAGCGCGGTCGGTTCGGGACCGAAGATGAAGCGATTGACGAACAGGTGATCGCCAATCAGCAGGGTGTCCTCCATCGATCCGCTCGGGATGTAGAAGGTCTTGAGCACAAACGTGTTCGTGAACCCCAGAAAGATAGCGGCCACGATCAGCGCTTCGAGGTACTCGCGGATCACCGAGGGTGAGCGTTCGGATTCCATAGCCGGCCTAATCTAGCTCAACCGGCTCCCGGAGTCTCGCCAGCGCCCGCTGCGGTCAAAAGACCTTGCTTCGAGTCCAGATCCTTTGACGGCCGCTCGAGGGGCCTGCCCGCGGGCACCGCGGGGACCACAAGGTGGCTTGCGGGAGCCGCCGGCGCCAAATTCCTGGACGGTCGCCGTCGCCCTCCGCGCGTCGAGTTCGGCACCAAGTGTTGTGCGGTCAGTGATTTGCCCGAGCTCGCTCTGGTTTTCCCGCCGAGAAACCGGTCGGCAGGCGCCTTGCCTCTGGAGTCGGCATCGAAAACCAGGGGAAGGAGGCGCCAGGAACAAGAACCGAACGAACGAAGCTCGGAAAGGGCGCTGCGGGCCTTCGGGCCCGCAGCCTTTCGGGTCCTCGAGGACCCACCACACCCGCGCCGCTCGACCAGCGTCGCGATCTGACTCGGAGTGCTCATCTTGAAAGAACTCGATCGACGACCGATCGAGAAAGGACTTAATACCATGTTCCGAAATCGTCACACGCTCTATTTCACTCTCGCCTGTGCATTGGCTCTGATCGCGGCGTTGCCGGCGATGGCCGCCCAGCCGGTGGTCAACGTCAACACCGCGGACACCGAGACCCTCGTCCAGCTGCCGCGGATCGGTCCGGCGGTCGCGCAGCGCATCGTCGAGTTTCGCGAGCAGAACGGCCGCTTCAAGACCAAGCAGGACCTGATGCTGGTGCGCGGGATCGGCGAGCGCACCTATGAGTTGCTGGAGCCCTACGTCGTCCTCGACGGCGACAGCACGCTCAAGGAGAAGGTCCGCGTGCCCAAGGCGCCGGCCAAGACCGAAGGGTGAAGGCGAGCGGGGCCGGCGGCGAGCGCCTGTCGGCCCCGCTCTTTTCTTGCACCAACGGGAAGTTGCCATGAGCCGTCATCCTGCGCTTCGCTGCCGGGCCGTTGGCGAAGACGCTGCGGGCACCAGCCTGATCGAATTGGTGATCGCGCTCGCGGTTGCCGCCCTGCTGCTGACCGTCGCCCTCCCGAGGATCGACAACTGGTCCGGGCAGCTGCGGCTCGACCTCGCCTCGGCCGAGCTCGTCGGTGCTTTGCGAATGGCGCGCAGCCATGCGATCCGTCGCAACACCAACGTCGCGGTCAAGTTCCGGCCCGGTGCAAATGCGGAGCGCGCGACCTTCACCCTCTACGTCGATGGCGACGGCAACGGGGTGCTCAACCGCGACATCGACCGCGGCATCGATCCCCAGATCGAGCCGACGCGAGACCTCGCCCACCTCGGTGGACGGATCCGCTTCGGTTTCCCCCCCGGCCTGGTGCCCACCGAGCCCGGCAGCGGGCGGTCAATGACCAGGCTCGGAGACCCGATCCGCTTCAACAACTCCGACCTGGCGTCGTTCGGCGCCCTCGGAACCGGCACCCCGGGCACCCTCTACGTCACCGACGGCTACTGGTTGTTCGCGGTGCGGGTATACAACCGCAGCGGCAAGGTCCAAGTGCTGCGCTACCAGCGCGCGACCCGGGTCTGGCGCGGCGCGCGCTGAAAGCGCGTGAAGCTCGTTGACCGGCGGGGAACGGGAGCTTAGATTTGGCGCCATGAGCGGCCGCGGTGTGATTCTGGCCTTGAGCACGGCGGGCTCGGCAAAAGAAGCCGAGCGCATCGGGCGCGCTCTGGTCGAGCGCAAGCTCGCCGCCTGCGTCAACGTCGTGCCCGGTGTCCGCTCGATCTACCGTTGGCAGGGTGAGGTATGTGCGGGCGAAGAGTCGCTGTTGGTGATCAAGACCACCGCCCAGCGCTGGGAGGCGCTGTCGTCGGCGTTGCGCGAGCTGCACTCCTACGACGTGCCCGAGCTGGTTCGGCTGGAACTCGACGGTGGTGCGGCGGACTATCTAGAGTGGGTGGTCGCCTCGGTCTCCCAAGGAGACCACCGCGACTGACCACCGCGCCGTGTGTGCGCGAAGGCACCCAGCAGGCTTCGAGGCCAACTCGCTCATGCGACCGCCTCGAGCGCATGGCGCAAATCGTCGAGCAAGTCGTCGGGGTCCTCGATGCCGACCGAGATCCTCACCAGACCCGCGGTGACGCCGAGCTTCTCTCGGCGCTCTTCGGGAACCGAAGCATGGGTCATCGAGGCGGGGTGAGAGATCAGGGTCTCGACCCCGCCCAGGCTCTCGGCCAGGCTCATCACCTCGACTCGATCGAGCAGCGCCTTGGCGTTCTCGAACGAGCCGAGGTCGAACGAGATCAGCGCCCCGAACCCCGAGGCCTGCCGTTGCTGCAACTGGTGACCGGGAAAATCGGGAAGACCCGGATAGTGCACGCGCTTCACCTTGGGGTGCTGAGCGAGCAGCTCGGCGATGCGGCGGGCGTTGGACTCGTGGCGGTCCATGCGCACCGGCAGGGTCTTGATTCCGCGCAGGGTCAAGAAGCAGTCGAACGGTCCGAGGATCGCGCCCACCGACTTCTGCACAAAGCCGATCCACTCGGCGTCCTCCGCGCGGGCGCTGACCAGGACGCCGCCGATGGTGTCGGAGTGGCCGGCCAAGAACTTGGTCGATGAGTGGACCACGTAGTCGGCCCCGAGCTCGAGCGGGCGCTGCAAGTACGGCGACAGAAAGGTGTTGTCCACGGCCACCGGCACGCTGCGGCGGTGGGCGAGCTCCGAGATTGCGGCGATGTCGCAGATCTCCATCATCGGGTTGGTCGGAGACTCGAGGAACACCAGGCGGGTGGCGTCGGTGAGCGCCTCTTCGACCGCTCCCAGGTCGGATGTGTCGATCCACGACGCGCGGATCCGGCTGCGGTCGAGGACCCGGGTGACCAACCGGTAGGTGCCGCCGTAGAGGTTCTGGGAGAACACCACGTGCTGGTCGGCCGAGACCGTCGTCAGCAGCGCCGAGATCGCAGCCATCCCCGAGCTGAAGGCGTGGGCCCGGCTGCCGCGCTCGAGCGAAGCTACGCATTCCTCGAGCGCGCTGCGGGTCGGGTTGCCGCCGCGCGCGTAGTCGTACTCGACCACGGCTCCGAGCTCGGGCTGGACGTACGTGGAGGTCTGGAAGATCGGAACCGCGATCGCACCGGTGACCGGCTCGGGCCCTTGGCCCGCGTGGATGGCGCGGGTCGCGAATCGTCGGCTCTCGGGATCGCCCTTCACAGTTTCTCCACAGTCATTCTCCACGGTCACCAGGGAGCATGGGTCGCCGCCTCGAATCCGGCGCAGACTATCAGCGGCATCTCGTGGGTGGTGGATAATCGCCGCGGACTAGGGCCAAGGAGGGCTGAGATGGACCGAGCAGCAGAAGGCACCCGAATTGCGGCCATGACCGGTTTGCGAGCGGGCCCCGAAGACGACTTCTCGCCGATGGCCTGGAGCGATGGCGCGCTGCTCCTGCTCGACCAGACCCGGCTGCCGCGTGAGGAGACCTGGTTGTCGTGCGAGCGACCCGAGCAGGTCGCCGACGCGATCCGCCGGCTGTCGGTGCGTGGCGCTCCGGCGATCGGAGTCGCCGCTGCCTACGGGCTGGTTCTCGCCGTCCAGTCGGGGGGCGCCGCCGATTTCGAGCGCTCCTGGGAACTGCTCGCCGCCACCCGACCGACCGCGGTCAACCTGCGCTGGGCGCTCGACCAGGGTCGCGCGCTTCGCAGCCGCTTGTCCGGCTCGAGCGACCAGGAGCTCGCCGCCGCTCTGCTCGAGTGGGCGCTGCGGTTGCACCGAGAAGACGTCGCGATCAATCGCCGTATCGGCGCGCACGGATCGCAGCTGTTTGCCGCCGGCGACCGCGTGCTCACCCACTGCAACGCCGGAGCCTTGGCCACCGCCGGCTACGGCACCGCTCTCGGAGTCATCCGCGCCAGCTTCGCCGCCGGCAAGGTCGCGATGGTCTGGGTCGACGAGACTCGACCGCTGCTCCAAGGCGCGCGCCTGACCTCCTGGGAGCTTGGGCGCCTGGAGATCCCCTACCGGCTGGTCACCGACAACAGTGTCGGCGCGCTATTGAGCCGAGGTCTGGTCGAGCGAGTCGTGGTCGGCGCCGACCGCATCGCGGCCAACGGCGATGTCGCGAACAAGATCGGCACCTACTCGGTGGCGGCGCTCGCCCACCGTCACGGGGTGCCGTTCTACGTCGCGGCACCGCTCTCGACGATCGACCCGCAGACCGCGACCGGCGCCGACATCCCGATCGAAGAGCGGTCAGGAGACGAGGTGACAGCGGTGTTCGGGACCGCGATCGCGCCCGAAGATTGTCAGGCGACGAACTTCGCGTTCGACGTTACCCCGAACGACCTGGTGCGAGCGATCATCACCGAGGTCGGAGTGCTCGAGGCGCCGTACCGAGAGTCGATCGCGAAGGCACTCGAAGGCGCCTCGGCAGATTGAGATGAGCGGCTTGGCTCAGGGGTGGCGCCTCACGATTCAGTGGTGGGGCGCGGCGGGGGCCGATGTTGGAGGTGGTGGGACACGCTCCAAGCGCAGCCGGCGTAGCCGGCATCGCGCCCGCCGAGGACCAGCGTCGTCGCCAGGACTGAACGAAGCGAAGGAGTGTTGGAGGCGGTGGGACACGCTCCAAGCAGCAGCCGGCGTAGCCGGCGGCGCGCCCGCCGAGGACCAGCGTCGCCGCCAGGACTGAGCGCAGCGAAGGAATGGTGGAGGCGGTGGGACTCGAACCCACGTCCGGAGAATCCGATCAAGAAGCTTCTACGTGCGTAGCCTTGCGGTTTGTTTTTTCACGACCGCGCTTGTGACGAAGGCTCTCGGGGCGCGGTCGCTATCCCCTGCTTTGATCCGGGCCGGATGCGGGGCGAATCCGGCCCTTTGACCCGCTTGAGTGACGCTTCCGGCGGTTCTGCGGATCAGAGAATCCGACGGAAGCGTGGCGACTTAAGCCGCCAGTGCCAAGTTGTTGTTGGCAGTTGTCAGGTTTCCGTTTGACGAGCGGAAACTCGGCACGCAGCCTCAGGATCGCGTGATTTCCCGTCGAAACCGAGCGCCCCCAAGAAGCCCATCCTACTACACGGGGCTATCCGGGGACGATCGGAGGTGGCGCCGGGTCGCTGGCAACGCGCTCGGCGTTCGGTTCGCCGTCGCTGTCTTCGGCATCTGCCAGCTCGCCGACCAACCCGAAGAAGTCGTCGACCCCGCGGCTGCGCAGGCGGGCAGCGACCAGAAACCAGGCGACCAACATCAGCAGCACCGCGGCCGGCAGCAGCTCGAGCAGATGCCCCGGGTACAGCGGCGCGACGATCACCAGCAGACCGCCGAGCGCGCCGAACAACAGCACCGCCGCCGACGCCCGGTGGACCGCGTACTCGCTGCTTTCGACCCGGTAGCGCAGGCGGCAGCCCGACTCGGTTTGGCGAATCGAGACCTCGCCCTCCAAGACACCGCGCCGGATTCCGGCGGTCACCGGCAGCGCCAGCCGGCCCCCGGTCCCCAGCCGTCGCCAGGAGGCGCCCCATAGCTCGGCGGCCTCGGCGACCGCCTCGAGGCCTCGCTCCGCCGGCACCGGAAGATCGAGGCCGTGATCCCCTTCGGCCGTCACTCGCGCCCCTCGCGCCCACTCGCGTCGTTTGTCAGGCGGCCTCGAGGCGCAGGGCGTCGGCGAAGAACGACTCGACCGCGTCGAGGAAGCTCTCGACATCGGGCAGCTGCTGGATCTGTTGGCGCAAGTGCTTGCCGTTCTCCAGTCCGTGGGTGTACCACGAGGTGAACTTGCGGAGCTTGTGGAGCGCGTATCGCGACGGCTCGCGGCTGGCCACCTGGCGAAAGTGGTCGAGGATCAGCCCCCGGCGATCCTCGAGGGTCGGCGCGCGAACCTCGCCTGCCGAGAACCGGGCGACGATCTGCGAGAAGATCCAGGGGTTGCGGGTGGCACCGCGGCCTACCATGATGCCGTCGCAGCCAGTGTCACGCCACATCCGCTCGGCGTCCTCGGCCTCGCGGATGTCGCCGTTGCCGATCACCGGGATCGATAGCGCTTCCTTGAGGCGGGCGATCTCGCTCCAGTCCGCCTCCCCCGAGAACATCTGGCGCGCGGTCCGAGCGTGCAACGACACCGCCGCCACGCCGTTGGCCTCGCAGATCCGGCCGAGCTCGGTGAAGTTGCGGTGCTGCTCGCCGAGACCGAGTCGAAACTTCACGGTCAGCGGCAACGAGATCGCACTCCGCACCTCGCGGACGATCCTCTCGGCGAGCCCGAGGTCGCCCATCAACGCCGCCCCGGCACAGCCTTTGAGGACCTTGTTGGCCGGGCAGCCCATGTTGATGTCACAAATGTCGGCGCCCAGCTCCTCGACCACCCGCGCCGCCTCGGCCATGGTCGCGGGATCCGAGCCGTAAATCTGGATCGCGAGCGGCCGTTCTTCGTCGGCGAACTCCATCAACTCGCGGGTGCGCCGGTTGCCGTCGACGATCGCTTTCGACGAGATGAACTCCATCGACACGATGCCGACGCCACCGATGCGCCGCACGATCAGGCGAAAGTCGCGATCTGTGACCCCCGCCATCGGCGCCAGCAACAGTGGCGGATCGACGACCAAGGAACCGAGTCGAAGTGGGACGAATGCGCGCATGAAGTTTTGATTCTACGCCGATCGGACCCCCGCGATCGGTCACTTTCGGCACTGCTGCCGAGGCGCCTGGCTGTTCGGTCGGTGAGCGCAGGGAGGATTCGGGCTGCCTCTCAGTCGGTTCGAGCGCGGTGTCTTCTCTGTCTCCTCTGGGGTTCTCTGGCTCCCCCGCCTCCTCTGCTCCCTCCTCTATGATCGGCAACCGTGAGCGACCCCCGCCGTAGAACCGTCATGCGCGCGCCGATCGACAGTTTCCTGCCCGCCTTGCCGCTGCGCTTCCTGGCGGGCGCTGACCTCGATCTGCTCGACCCGCTGCGGCTGCACGAGGTTGGCGCCCCGCTTCCCGAGCTTGCCGGGACTGCGGATCGCAGCGGTCTCGCGGCGGCCTTGCTCGAGCGCAACCGAGGGTGGGGCCACGTCGCGCCGCATCCTCTGTGCGAGCGACTGGCCGATCCAGCGGCTCGGCTGGTGGTCACCGGCCAGCAGGCCGGCCTCCTCGGTGGGCCGCTGTACACCCTGACCAAGGCTCTGGCCGCCGTTCGGTGGGCCCAGCATCTGGGTGCCGATGGCGAGCCGGCGGTGGCGGTGTTCTGGATCGCCACCGAGGACCACGATCTCGCCGAGGTCGCGCGGTGCTACCTGCCGCGACCCTCAGGACCACCCTTGTGCTGCGACCTGGACGACCGCGAGCCGGCGCTCTTGCCGGTCGGCGAGATGGCCATCGGCGACACCGCCCAACGCCTGCTTCGCGAGCTGCAGTCCGAGACTTCGCACCCCGGCTATCGATCCGGTCTTGTGGGCCTCGAAGAGTGCTGTCGTCCCGAGGACACCTATGGCGACGCCTTCGCCCGCCTGCTCACACGGGTGCTGGGCGACCGCTGTCCGCTGCTGCTCGACGCCCGGGAGCCCGCGCTCAAGCAGCTCGAGCGACCGTGGCTGGAGCGGCTGGTAGAGCGGCGGACCGAGATCGCGTCCGCGCTCGGCGCCCGCGAGGCCGAGATCATAAGGCGCGGTCTGGCGCTGCAGGTCGCGGCGCAACCGGAATGGAGCCCCCTGTTCATGGTTGACGACGTGGGTGCTCGACGCAAGATCGGCTGGCGCGCCGGCGGTTTCGAGCTGCGGGGTGGCGAAGGCGGTGTCCGCCCGCTCGACGAGCTGTTCGCGATCCTCGCCACACGGCCCGATCGGGTGAGCCCCGGCGCCCTCGCGAGGCCGGCGATCCAAGACGCGGCGCTCGGCAGCTCGTTGTTCGTGGTCGGACCCGGTGAGCTCTCCTACATGGCGCAGGCGGCGTCGATCTACCCGGTGTTGGGAGTGGCGCCGCCGCGTCTCGCTCTGCGCCCCCAGATCATGCTCGTCGACCCGCGCCGCCGCGACCAGATCACCGAGCTGGTCGCCGAGGACCTCGACCTCGAAACCCTGCTCGGTACCGAGGATCAACTGGAGGAGGCGCTCGCCCGACGTGCCGGCGGCGAGCCGGTGTCGGCGGCCTCGGCGCAGATGCAGGCGCGCTTCTTGGAGCTGCGCGCGCCGCTGCGCTCGCTCGATCCCCAGCTCGACGCGGCATGGCAGAAAACCTGGGATCAGATCGAGCGCTCGCTCGCGTCGTTGCGCGGCCGCGCGACGAAGAGTGCCGCGCGCGCCGACGAGGTCACGAGGGTGAGGGTGACGGCGCTGCGCGAGCTCTGCCTCCCGGAGGGCCGGCTCCAGGAGCGACGAGTGACGCTCGCGCATTTCTCTGCGCTCTACGGCGACAGCCTGGTCGAGACGGTGTGGCGCGAGCTCGACCTCGACCCGCGGTTTCTTCAGATCCTGGCGCCGGCCGACGCCGGCCCCGAGGCCGCTGGGCCCGAGGCTGCTGTGCCGGAAGAGGAGCCGGGTCCGCAAGGGCCGTTGGTCGCGGGGACGGTCGCGGGGAAGAACGAGTGACGGTCGATGTCGTCGCGATTGGTGCGCACCCCGACGATGTCGAGCTTGGTTGCGCCGGCACCCTGCTGCGGCTCGCGGCAGCGGGCCGCAGCTTTGCGATCGTCCACCTGACCCGCGGCGAGCGTGGCTCTCGCGGCACGCCACCTCTGCGGGTCGTCGAAGCCGAAGAGGCGGGGCGGATCCTGGGCGCTTCCGAGGTCCTGTTCCTCGACTGCGGCGATGGCGGTCTGCGGGTCGACTCACGGTCGGAGGATCAGGTCATCGGCGCGCTCCGACGTCTACGGCCGAAGTTGGTGCTCGGCCCGCCGCCGGCCGATCGTCACCCCGATCACGAACGCGCCCACCGGCTGGTCCGCGATGCCTGCTTCTACAGCGGTCTCGGCAAGCGTGGCGCCGGAGCACCCCACCGACCGTCGACCGTTCTCTCCTACCTGCTTCACGACTCCACCGTGCCCACGCTGGTGGTCGACGTCGCGGCAACCTGGAGCCGCAAGGTCGAAGCGCTCGCCGCCCATCGCAGCCAGTTCGCAGTTCCGTCGAGAGACGCTGAGCCGTGGGCGGTTCGCAACGAGCCGTCTGCGGCTCGCGATCAACCGGCCACTCGAGTCTCGTCGCGTGCGTTCTGGGACGCCATCGAAGGCCGCGCTCGTCACTACGGCCAGCTGGTCGGCTGCGAGCTCGGCGAGGCTTTCTACGCGGCGACGCCGCTGCAGGTCGACGACCTGATGACCGTGGCCTTGGGCTGATCATGAGGGCGACCATGACGGATCGGGCCTGGCGATCTTGAGGATCGGAATCAGCTGCTACCCGACCTATGGCGGCTCGGGGGTGGTGGCTTCGGAGCTGGCGTTGGCGATGGCGAGCGCGGGCGACGAAGTGCACGTGATCAGCTACGCGCTGCCGCCGCGGCTCGCTGGCACTGGCGACCGGGTGCGCTTCCATGAGGTCGAGGTCCGCGCCTACCCGCTGTTCGAGTACCCGCCTTACTCGCTCGCGCTCGCCACCAAGATGGTCGAGGTGGCGCGCCGCCACCATCTCGACGTGCTCCACGTCCACTACGCGGTGCCCAACGCGGTGTCGGCGATCCTCGCTCGCCAGATCCTCGCTCCGCAGGTGCTGCCGGTGGTGACGACGTTGCACGGCACCGATGTCACCTTGGTCGGCACCGACCCCAGCTATCTTGCGACCACCCGTTTCGGGGTGCTCGAGAGCGATGCGGTGACCGCGGTCTCAGAGTGGCTGCGCACGGTGACCCTGGAGCAGCTTTCCATCGAGCGCGAGATCTCGGTGATCCCGAACTTCGTCGACGCCTCGCGCTTTGCCGCCACCGCGTCGACGACGGTGTCGACGGGCGCCCACGCCGCAGGCGGGGAAGCGGTACCGGTGCTCGTGCACGTCTCCAATTTCCGCGAGATCAAGCGCCCTTTCGACGTTGTAGAAGTATTTCGACAGGTATCGCTCCGCCGCCCGTGCCGGCTGCTGCTGGTCGGCGACGGACCGGAGCTTCAGCCGGTCGAGCAACGCCTAATCGAGCTCGGCCTGCGCTCGCGAGTGGACCTGGTGGGCCAGGTCGACGCGATCGAGCAGCAGTTGACCAGCGCCGACGTCTTCTTGTTGACCTCGGAGCAGGAGTCGTTCGGCCTCGCTGCCTTAGAAGCCCTGGCCGCGGGAGTGCCGGTGATCGCGAGCCGCGCCGGTGGACTGCCGGAGGTCGTCGAGGACGGGCGCACCGGCTTGCTGTACGAGGTCGGCGACACCGCCGGCATGGCCGCTGGCGTGCTCGAGCTGCTCGCGGATCCGGAGCGGCGACGGCGGTTGGGGGATGCCGGTCGGGAGGTCGCGTTCGCCAAGTACTCGCGCGAACGAGCGGTCGAGCGCTACCGCCAGGTCTATCTCGAGGTCATCGGTGCTCGACCGAGCCGCGCCCGGGCTGCAAGGCCTTCTTGAACCCGCCGTCTCCGCTCCTGTACACTGCGGTCGGATTCTCGTGCATGACGTCGACCGTGATCACTTGGGTTAACGATCCCGCAACCCTCAGAAGAGGAGCTCCCTTATGAGCGATCCGATCCAGCCCCCGCCGCCGACCCCGCCCGCACCCCCGTCGGCGCCGCCGCCAGCTCCAGGCGGGGGCGGCAGCAACGCCGCCCAGCAGAAGGGTCTGATGATCGTTCTCTCGTATCTCTACATCCTGGCGATCGTGCCGCTGTTGGTCGAGAAGGAAGACCGCGAGGTGCAGTGGCACGCCAAGCACGGCTTGGTGTTGCTCGGCATCGACATCATCGTCGGCGTCGGGTTCTTCATCATTGGATTGGCGTCGGGCGGCCTCGGCTGCCTCTTGCTTCCGGTCCAGGGGCTGCTGCACTTCGCGCTGTTCATTGTGCGAATCGTCTGCATCGTCCAAGGGGTCAAGGGTCAACGATTCATGATCCCGGGCGTCAGCAATCTCGCGGACAGTTTCTAGGTCGCCCGGTCTCGGCGAGGGCAAGACCGCACAGTCGGCGGTCAATCCGCGACGACGATGGCGGCGGCGCGGGCAGTGGGCGGTGCTGGTCGCGATTCTCGGAGTTTTCGCGGTCGTCGATTTCGTGCGGCCGCCGGCTGCCCAGCTGTCGGCGCGAGCCACCGTGCGGCTGATCGGCGCCTACCAGGCGGCGGTTTCGCCGGTGCTGGGGAAGCTCGGCGTCCGTTGTCGTTTCGAACCGACATGCAGCCACTATGCCCAGGCGGTGATCGCCCGTCACGGGTTCGTCACCGGGACCGCCAAGGCGGCGTACCGCGTGCTGCGTTGCGGGCCGTGGACCAAGGCGGGCACCTACGACCCGCCGGCGTGACCCCCATTGGCTGCCAAGTCTGAGATTCCGTTCCCGACCGAAGTCCGGCGGCTCGCCGAGTCCCGGCAGTTGCAGGTGAGCTGGGAAGGTGGCCGACAATCTCGGCTCGACTACGACACCCTGCGCGGCTACTGCCCGTGCGCGGGCTGCCAGGGACACCTGGTGCGCGAGGTGCGATTTCGACCGCCGCGACGGCCGGTCGAGCCGGTGGGAATCGAGCCGGTGGGGAACTACGCGATCTCGATCGTGTGGAGCGATGGTCACAGCACCGGGATCTACCGCTTCGACTTCTTGCTCGAGATCGAAGCGTTGGCCGCAACGGCGGCTGCCGCGGCCGCGACCTCGGAGTAGTCGCTCTCGAGCCGAGCTTGCGCCGAAGACAGCGAAACGAGATCCTCGGCGCGGTTGATATTGAGGAACACCATCGACCACTGGGTCGACCAGTCGTCGGGCCACTCGTCCGACCTTTCCTCGTCGAGGCCGAGCTCGGCGGGTCCGAGCTCTCGGAAGTCCAGGCCGCTCTCCGAGCGCAGGCCGTGGAGCGCCCATTCGCCGCCGGCAGCGCGTCGCGCGAGCCGGGCGATCGCGCTTGGACCATAGATCGCGCAGGTGCTCTCGAGCTGACCATGGCGACCCGGCGCCGCCCAACCATCGGTGCAGCCGGCCAGGGCGCGCAGCACCCGCAACGGCACCAGCGGCAGGTCGCAAGCGAGCACCAGGCAGCGACGGCCAGGAACCACGGCTGCGGCGCCCAGGAGGCCGGCGATGGGTCCGGCACCGATGCCATCGGCGACCGCTTCGACACCCACATCGAAGGCCGTTCGTAGCTCGTCGACCTCGGCCAGGTGGCGGTCGCCGGCCGCGATCAGCACCGGCTCGCAGACTTGAGCGAGCCGAGCCACCGCCCACCACAACAGCGTCTTGGGCTCGCCGCCGAGCGTGACTTGCAGCCGGGACTTGTCCTGGCCCAGACGTCGCGACTCGCCGCCTGCGAGCACCACACCCACCGGTCGATCGAGACTCGTCACCGTGCTACTGTTTCGGCTTCAAAACCGGGAGGATCAAAGGTGCGCAAGTCTCAGTCAGAAGCTCGAGCTCGATGGTTTGCAGGGTTGGTCGTGGCGGTATTCGCCTTGGCGGTCGCCGGGCCGATCGCCGCCCGCGCGGCTGCGGTGCAGGTGACCCTGGAAACCAACAAAGGGAAGATCGTGGTCGAGCTCTATCCGGATAAGGCGCAAGCGACAGTCGACAATTTCCTCGAGTACGTGCGCTCGGGATTCTACGACGGCACGGTGTTTCACCGGGTGATCGACGGCTTCATGATCCAAGGTGGCGGTTTCAGCGAGAAGCTCCTGCAGAAGACGCCTCGTGCGCCGATCAAGAACGAGGCGAAGAACGGCCTGAGCAACCAGCGTGGCACCATCGCGATGGCGCGAACCTCGGACCCGCACAGCGCCACCGCCCAGTTCTTCATCAACTTGGTCGACAACAGCGGCGGCCTCGACCAAGGGAAAACGGGCGACGGTTGGGGCTACGCGGTGTTCGGGAAGGTGCTCGAAGGGATGGACGTGGTCGATGCCATCGGCAAGGTCGGGACCGGGGTCCGTCAGGGAATGCGCGACGTTCCTATCGAGTCGGTGATCCTGGTCAAGGCATCGGCGAACGCGCCTTCGAACTGAGTCCGACTCCGGCTCGGAGGACCGAGGGACCGACTCGGGGTACCGAGAGATCGTCTCGGAGGACCGAGGGACCGTCTCGGAAGACCGAGGGACCGCTTCCGGGTACTGAAGGCAGCGGTTCTTCCGAGGGTAGCGGCCGACCTTGGGCGGCCGACGATCTCGGAGGGAGGCCTCGAACCGCGAACACAGCGCGCTCGGAGGCCTTTGAGTCGCGGCGTCTTCAGCTGAGCTTACGAAAATCGAGGTGGTGCCGAAGGCCGGACTCGAACCGGCACGGGTCGCCCCACACGGCCCTCAACCGTGCGCGTCTACCAATTCCGCCACTTCGGCATCGATCGAACAGAGAGCCGGTTCACCGCGGCTCGGCTCAGGAGGGGTCCTCGGCTCGGCCGCCGTCTGGCGGCGCGCCGTCATCCGGCAGAGCACCATCTTCCGCCGGCGGCGGAGGGGCCGGCGACTCGGCCTCGGGCGACGGCGTCGTGTTCTCGGGAAGCACGCCGCCGGCCGGAGCGGTCGGCGAAGCTTCCGGGCTCGTCGTCGTTGCCGGCTCGGCGGCGACGCCACCCATGACCGAGGGCGCGCTGCGCGACTGCAGGATTCCGATGGTCAGCGTCGTGAGGATGAAGAGCACGAAGCAGATCACCGTCGCCTTGTGGAGCACGGTCGCCGCGCCGCGGGCGCCGAACGCGGTCTGGGAACCGCCACCTCCGAACACCGAAAGATCCGCGCCCTTGCCCTGTTGGAGCAAGACCACCAGGATCAGGAACAACGAGATCACGACGTGAACAGTTATCAGGACATAAATCACGAAAACACCTCCGGTGCGCTTGGGCCGCAGCGCCCAATGATATCCAGGAACGAGCCAGGATCAAGACTCGCGCCTCCGATGAGGAAACCATCGATGTCCGCCAGGCCGAAGAGTGCCGCACAATTGTCGGGTTTGACCGAGCCGCCGTAGAGGATTGGAACCGCCGTCGCGACCTCCCCGCCGAGCCGCCGGGCGAGGTGCCGGCGCACGAATGCGTGGCTTTCCTGGGCGATCGCCGGTGTGGCGGTGCGACCGCTGCCGATCGCCCACACCGGTTCGTAGGCGACCACCAGACCGCTGCCGGGGGGCTGCGATGCGCCGCCCAGGGCGGCGTCGAGCTGCCGCGCGAGCACCGCGGCGGTCGAACCGGCATCGCGCTCGGCGAGCGATTCGCCGATGCACAAGACCGGACCGAGACCGTTGTGTTGGGCGGCGCGTAGTTTTGCGCCCACCATCTCGTCGGTCTCGCGGTGGTCGGCCCGGCGCTCGCTGTGGCCGCAGAGCACGAACCCGCAGCCGGCGTCTCTGAGCTGCCGGCCCGAGACATCACCGGTGTAGGCGCCGGCGTCCTCTGGGTGCAGGTCTTGGCCGCCGACCGCGATCCGGGGATCCCCGCCGACCGCGGCGACGACTTCTGGGATCAACAGAAACGGCGGCAACAGCAGGACCCGGCGCTCCCCTGGCGGCAGCTCGGCGCGGATTCTGGCGACGTACCCGAGCGCGTCGGCGCGCAGCAGGTTCATCTTCCAGTTGGCGGCGAAGACCGGGATGCGTGGGGTACCCATTAACCGAAGGCCGGAACCTTTGGTCCGCGCTCAGGAGCCAGCGACTGCCTCGAGACCGGGCAGGCTCTTGCCGGCGAGCAGCTCGAGCGCCGCGCCGCCACCGGTCGAGACGTGGTTGATACGGGACTCGACACCGGCAGCGACCAGCACCGCTCCGGTCTCGCCGCCGCCGATGACCGTGAAGCCGGGGCAGGCCGCGACCGCCCTCGCCACCTCGAGGCTCGCGCGGTCGAACGGGGGGCGCTCGAAGACTCCGAGCGGCCCGTTCCAAAACAGTGTGCGTGCGTCGGCGATCCGCCGAGTGAACTCGAGGACGCTCGCTGGGCCGATGTCGGCGGCCAACTGGCTGGCCGGCACCGCCGATGCCCGGACCACCGACGGCGCGCTGGCCCCCGATTCGAGGTCCGATTCGAGGTCGTCGGTGACCACCAGGTCCGAGGGCAAGACGATCTCGACGCCGCGCTCAGCGGCCCGCGCGAGCACTTCGCGGGCGACTCCGAGAAGCTCGGTCTCGACCAGCGAGCGACCGAGCTCATGACCCTGGGCCGCGAGGAAGGTGTTCGCCATGCCGCCGCCGACCAGCAGCACGTCGAGGCTCTCGATCAACCGTCGCAAGGTGTCGAGCTTGCCGCTGATCTTGGCGCCGCCCAGGATCCCGACGTAAGGACGCTGGGGACTGGAGAGCAGGCGACCGAGCTGAGCCACCTCGAGCTCGACCAGGCGACCGGCGGCGCGGTGAGCGACCAGACCGGCGATTCCGGCAGTCGAGGCGTGGGCGCGGTGGACGGTGCCGAAGGCATCGGTCACCCACACCGCCGCGAGCTCGCTGAGGCGGGCCGCGAAGTCGGGATCGTTGGCCTCCTCACCGGCGTGGAAACGCAGGTTCTCGAGCAGGCAGACCCCGCCCGGGCCGAGCGCCGCCACCGCGGCGCGGGCGGTATTGCCGACACAGTCCGCGGCGAAGGTCACCGGCGCCGCCAGCTCTTGCATCAACACCGGGACGATCGGCGCCAGGCTGAGCTCGGGGCGAGCGGCCCCGCGCGGGCGGCCGCGGTGGGAAGCCAGCACCAGGCGGGCGCCGCTGTCTCTCAGCTCGCGAAGCGTCGGCAGTGCGGCGGTGAGCCGAGAGCGGTCGGTGATCCGGTCGCCTTGGAACGGCAGGTTGAAGTCAACGCGCACTAGCACCGGTAGGCCGTCGAGCGCGGCGGCGGGCAGGTCGTCGAGGGTGAGCAGGGAGGGAACCATCGGCAGCGGCGGCGACGCGGGCTGGGAACGATCGGCGACCGCCGAGTCTACCAGCGCGAGTCGACGCCAGAAGCGCTGAAGCGCTGTTGCAACCGTCGAGGGCTGTTCGAGCCAGCACGCGACTCCGCTCGTGCGACAATCCGGAGCGCCATGAGCCTGCCGCGCCCCGCACCCTTGCTGCTCGCGGTCGAGACTTCTTGCGACGATACCGCGTGCGCCGTTCTCGACGGCGACGGCTGCGTGCTGGCGTCGGTGGTGTCGAGCCAGCTGGCCGCTCACCAGCCGTACGGCGGCGTCGTTCCCGAGATCGCGTCGCGTGAGCACTTGCGCAATTGGCCGGCCACGAGCGCCAACGCTCTTGCTGCGGCCGGCGTCGGTGTAGGCGAGATCGACGCCGTTGCTGCCACCCGCGGCCCCGGCCTGGTCGGGTCGCTGCTCGTCGGCCTGTCGCTGGGAAAGGCGTTGGCGTACGCTCTCGACCGGCCGTTTTACGCGGTCCACCACCTCGAGGGCCATTTGTTCTCGCCGTTCTTGCGCCGCAACGGCGAGCCTGCAGTCCCGATCCCGGAGCACTTCGTCGGACTGGTGGTCTCGGGCGGGCACACCGCGCTCTTCGGCGTCGAGCACGGGGTGGCGACCCAGCTCGCCGCGACCCGCGACGACGCGATGGGCGAGGCCTTCGACAAGGTCGGCAAGCGGCTCGGTCTGCCGTTCCCGGCGGGTCCGGTGGTCGACCAGCTGGCAGACACAGCGGACACCGTGGACACAGGGAGCACAGGGAACACCGTGGGCACGGTCGCCAACGGCCGCTACCGGTTCAAGACCGCGCGTTGCGGCACGGCGCTCGACTTCTCCTACTCCGGGCTCAAGACTCAGACCCTGCGAGCCCTAGAACGTCTCGAGCAAGCAGGGGGCGACCTCGATTTCTCGGCGGGTCGGCGAGGAAGCGACGAGGCCTTGGAGGTGCTGGCCGCGTTTCGGGCCTCTGCGGTCGCCCAGCTGGTCGACCGGCTCGAGAGGCTGCGTCGGGTGCGCCGCTTCGACTGCCTCGCGGTGTCGGGCGGGGTGGCGGCGAACCGGCTGCTGCGGCGCCGGCTCGGCGAATGGGCCGCGCGCCGGGGCGTCGATCTCGCTCTCGTGCCGCTCGAGTATTCCGGTGACAACGCCGCGATGATCGCGCACGCGGCCTTGCTGCGACACCGACGCGGCCTTGCCGACGATCCCCGATCGATCGACGCCGAGAGCCGACTGCCGCTCGGCTAGGAACCTTCGCCGTAGGAATCGTCACCGCCTCATCAACGCATCGAAATCGCTTGTCCGGCAGATCGGACCGGCACCGTCTTGTCCCTTCCGGGGGTAGCGGCCGAGCTTGGGCGGCCGACGATCGCGCGAACCCGCCAGCGATCGTCAC
>JAQBHE010000286.1:0-14169 GCA_032128015.1 Holophagae bacterium | reverse complement strand
AACTCGTCGGCAAGGCGCCCCGTTTCCCCCGCGAGATCGAGCACGGGATCGACCAGTACCTGGCGATGCAGAAGTTGGCCGAAGCGAGCTGCGCGGAGCGGTCGCACCTGTGTCCCGACACGTCGCCGGGCTCCACATGGTTCTATGGCTTGATCCCCGGCCACGCTCCGCGGCCCGCTCCGTCGAGGGCCGCGTCCTCGAAGCGCTCGACCAACGGCCGCCAGCGTGGGTCTTTGTACAGCGGTGCGAACACCGGATCGACGGTCAGCCAGACCATCCAGGCGTCGCGGACCGCGAGCGCTCTCTCGAGCGCGGCAAACGCCTCGTCGGTCTCGCCGAGTCCAACGTGGATGGTGGCGGCGAGCCACGGCCAATCGCCGGCCCCTGAGCCGCCCTCGATCGACGTGAGCAGCTCGCGGGCGCCTCGAACGTCGCCGAGTCGCGCCCGCACATGGCCGAGCCACGCCTCGACCATCGGCGCCTTCTCGAGGGTCAGCGAGCGCTCGAGCGCAGCGGCGGCCGCCGTCAAATCGCCGATCTGGAGCCGGATCCAGCCCTCGACGAAGTAGCTGAGGAAGAAGTTGGGATCGAGCCGGCGCGCCTCGAGCGCCGGCCGCAGTGCGTCGTCGAGCCATGCCCCCTTCCCAGAAGCCAGGTTCCCCAGAGTCACCGGTAAGTTGGTGTCGGTGAGCACCACCAGCGACAACGGATCGAGCTCCAACGCCCGATCGAACGCACGCCGGGACTCCTCGAACCTGCCGGTCAACGCCAGCAGCCAACCCAGTTGGTGGTGAGCGACCGCGAACTTGGGATCCAGGTCGAGTGCCTGGTGCAGCCGCGCTTCGGCCGCTCGCGGGCTCCAGCCGAACCAGAAATCGATCGAAGCGAGCGCGACGTACGCCTGGGTCACCGACGGGTCGAGATCGATGGCGCGCAGTGCCTCCGCGCGACCGACGGTCAGCGCCTGCTCGCCTGACAGAGTGTCCCCAAATGGGATTCCCAACGCGCTCGCGAGTCCGGCGTGGGCCAGGGCAAAGTTGGGGTCGCGCGCGACCGCGCCCCGAAAGTAGTCGACCGCGAGCGACACGTCGTTGAGCGCCGCGCGGTTCCAGTGGTAGAGCCCCTTCAAGTAGAGCTGGTGCGCCTCCGGGTCGTCGGTGCCCCGATACGCGAGCCGCGAACGCTCGGCGGGCGATAGCCGGATGCGCAACCGTTCAGCGATCACGGTCGCGACTTCGGTCTGCAACGCATAGAGGTCGTCGGCCGGGCGCCGGAACCGCTCCCCCCACAGCTGCACGCCGTTGGCCGTGAGCTCGACGTTGACCAACAGCTCATCGCCTAGCCGGCGCAGGCGACCGGTGACCACTGCGTCGGCGCCAAGCTGCTTGGCGATCGCCTGGAGGTCTTCTTGTCGGTCCCTGAACAGAAACGACGAAGCCCGCGCAATCAGCCGCAGCTCGTCGACTGCCGAGAGCCGGTTGATCAATTCCTCGGTGAGCCCGTCGGCCAGAAACTCGTCATCGACGGTTGACGCAGCCGCTGCGTCTTGGAACGGCAGCACTGCCAGGGTCTGGACCTGCGACGTCACGGCCGGCGCGTCGCTCGAGCGCCACCCGGCGAGCGCCCACGCGCCGGCAACAACGATCGCTGCCGCCGGGAGCACAACCCACCAGCAGCGGCGTGCTCGGCCACGCCTCGAGGTCGGCGAGGAAGACGAGCTCGAGGCGCTTGTTGAGACCGCTGCCGTCACCGGCGCTGCGACCGCTTCGAGCGCTGCGGCGAGCTCGGCCGCCGACCGATGGCGTCGCTGGGGGTCCTTGGCCAGACAGCGCAAGACCACCGCATCGAGCCCGGCCGGCGGTAGTGACCGATCGATCCAGAAACGGCGAGGGTCCTCCTCGAGCGATTCTACGCGCCCAGCCGTTCATGCGGTTTCATCCGGTGCTCCTCGACCATGGTCCCCGGCCAGCCGTCGAACGGATGCTCATCGCCCAGGCGCCACAGATCTCGGTGTGCCGGTCACCGCACGACGAGCGGGACCGACCTCCGCCCAGGTCGCGGCCGGGTGCACTTCACGCTCAACGGACTGTCAGTTCCTCCGGGAACAGGGAGTGATACTCGTGAAGCGTGCGGTCGACGGTGCACAGGGGCATGCGACGAAGGGCGCTGTGGGCGGCAAGCAGACGGTCGAAGGGGTCACGAGTCCAGGTCAATGGGAGCGCGCGACGCACGAGCGCGCCGAGCCCGACTTCGTCGATCAGGAAACGCTCGTCGGCGCTCACGATCTCGGTGAACTCTGGGGTCCGGATCTTCACTCGGCCAACCTCGGACAGGAACTGCACCTCGAGCAGCGACACTGGCGATATCGACCACGGGCGATAGCGTTCGAGCCAGGGAAACGCTTTCAGCCGAGAGGAAGAAGTGGCAATCCAGAGCAGGAAATGGGTGTCGAGCAGCAGCTTCATTTCCGGATCGCAGCGACCGGGCCGAGTGGGCCTGGCCCTTGCCATTCCCAGGTCCATTCGTCGGCGTGCTCGACGTCGGCAGCCGTGAGGACCGCGCCGTAGTCGGGAAGCGCCTGGCCTCGACGCCGGCCGGCTTCTTCCTGCCGGAGCACAATGCGTCGGCCTTTTCGCTCGAGGACCACCACCTCGCCTTCGGCAACTTCGTCGAGGAGACGAAACCAGGTGCGGCGAGCCTCAGTGGCCGTGACCTGTTTCATGTGTACAGCGTACATGACGCCGGATCGCAGGTCAATCGAGATCGTCCTCGGGTCGATTCCGGAAAACGGCGGCCGAGTGGGTCGAGGCTCCTCCTCGAGCGATTCTACGCACCCAGCCGTTCGCGGGACTCCCGTCGCGAGCGCGGCAGGCGCCGGTCCACCGAGGCTCCTGAATACACCCATGCAAGCAAGACAGCCGTCTTGGCCCGCCCTTCATCAACCCGGCATAGTGTTGGACCCTGGGCGACGCCACAGTCGCCAGAGTCCTCCGTCAGCAGTCCCTGGGGAGGCGCTTGATGCCATGGTTGTGGTCCCGTCTGTGAATCGCCGGCAAGAGAACGCACGCGAGCTCGAGCGACTGCTCGATGCCACGGTCACGCTCGCGCGCCAGCTGGTTGCAGACGAGGACGAGCCTACCGAGGCCGCGTCGCGTGACCCCGCACAGCTGCAGGCGCGGCTCGACCTATCGCTCATGGCCGACGGACTGCCGACCGACGAAGTCCTGAACCGGCTCCGCGAGGTCCAACGCGCCACGCCCTCGAGCTCGAGCTGGCGTTTCGTCAACCAACTCTTCGGAGGCCGCGAGCCACTGGCGACGGCGACCGAGCTCCTGGCCGCGGTGTCGAACGTCTCGATGTACACCTTCAAGGCAGCCGGCGCCCAGATCCTGGTCGAACGGGAAGTGCTGCGACATATGGCGGCGCGGGCCAGTCTCGGCGACGCCGAAGGCTGTTTCACTCCCGGCGGATCGATCGCCAACCTGGTGGCGCTGCTGCTGGCGCGCAACGCCGCGGCGCCGGCGGCGCGCGAGCGCGGGCTCGACGGCTCGAGACGGATCGTCTATACCTCCGAGGAAGCGCACTACTCGATCCCGAAGGCGGCCGGTATCCTCGGCATCGGGCGCGACAACGTGCGACGGGTGCCGGCTCGGCCCGACGGCCGGATGGATGTCGACGCTCTGGCCGGGCTGCTCGCCGCAGACCGCGCGCGGGGTCTACAACCGCTGCTCGTCAACGCGACAGCGGGAACCACGGTCCGGGGCGCGTTCGATCCGATCCGCGCGATCGCGGCGGTGGCTCGCGAGTACGGAGCGTGGCTGCACGTCGACGGCGCCCTGGGCGGCAGCTTCGTTCTCTGCGAATCGGGTCGCGATCTCGTCGACGGGATCGAGCTGGCGGACTCCTTCGCCTGGAATCCGCACAAGATGATGGCGGTGCCGCTCCAGTGCTCGGTGCTGCTGGTGTCGAGGCGGGGTGAGCTCGCCCGCAGCCTCGACGAGACCGCCGACTATCTGTTCCAAGCCCACGAGGACGATCTCAATCCCGGCCATCGGTCGATCCAATGCGGGCGTCGCAACGACGCGCTCAAGCTGTGGGTGGCCTGGCTCCGGCTGGGCGACCGAGGCTGGGACGAGCGAATCCGCCGTCAGCTCGACCTCGCCCAGCGAGCGGCTGTGCTGATCGAAGCCGACCCCGAGCTCGAGCTCGTCGAGTCGCCGCCGTCGATCAATGTCTGCTTCGAGGTTCGGGGCTGCTCGAGCGAGGCAATCTGCGATCTTCTCGACCGCCAGGGCCGACTCAAGATCGGCCACGGGATGATTCGCGGCCGCCGAGCGCTCCGCCTGGTCTGTGTCAACGCCGACCTCGATGACTCCGACCTCGCCGCAATCCTGGCCGAGGTCAAGTCCGCGGCGCACCAGATCCGCGAGCCTCCGCGCCTCTAGAGGCCGACGAACCGCGATCGGTTCGGGATCATCGACTCGTCCCCGGCGCCGGCTGCCCGGTCGCGTGATAGAGCAGGACATGGAGCAGGTTCTCGAGAAAGGTCAGGTCCGAGGCGAGAGACTCGTGCGGCGCACAGACGAACACCGACGCGGCAACCGGGAAGACCGGCGGACCGGGTCGGCCGTCAACCAGCGAGGGCAGACCGAGGAGCGAGCTCTTGGTGACGCTGCCGTCTCCAGGTTCGAACATGCGGGCGCGATAGTCGACCCCCGGCAACGGGTGCCGGATGTCCTCGGGTCGGCCCCGAAGCGCGAACTCACCCCCCTCCCGCTCGACCAGGCACCGCGCCGGCGTGGCCACGCAGCCGCTGCCGAAGACGTAGATGCCGACATCGGTTCGCTCGAGCGGGATCGCGAGCGCGAGCTGGAAGCGCTCGCCGCGCACGAGAGCTTGCTCGAAGCCGGCGGCGGCGGCGCCGAGATAGCGGTCGAGCTCGGCGTCATCTCGAAAACGGCCGCGCAGGCGCTTCTGCGCCGCCGGCGCGAACAGCCCGACCCGGTTGTCGCGCCAGGTGATGATCGAGAACAGATCGAGGTCGGCCGGCAGCCCGTCGGCCTCGATCATCCAGTCCAGCCGAGGATGTGGAAAGAGCTCCGGCAACCCGGGGAACGTGGCTAGCACCTCGGGCCCGGCGCGACCCATTGGGAAACGTCTGCCGAACATCGCCGACTGGACGGCGGCGATCGAACCGAAGTTCGGCGTGCCAATCAGAATCAGTCGGTCGACGCCGTGCCCAGCAGGGTCGGGAGCCGGGGGCACCTCCATGTCGAGCACGTCGCGACCGCCGTAGCGCACGTAGTAGCGGGCCACCAGGCCTCCGGCGCTGTGCGCGATCACGTCGACGCGAAGATTCGGGTCGAGCCGTACCCTGCGGAGGCTCTCTACGACCTCTTCTAGGTGGCCCGCGGCCTCGACGAAGTCGCGCCGCCAGTCCC
This sequence comes from Holophagae bacterium, assembly GCA_032128015.1. GTDB lineage: Bacteria > Acidobacteriota > Thermoanaerobaculia > Multivoradales > Multivoraceae > JAQBHE01. Next base: position 8,728 of record JAQBHE010000286.1, on the reverse strand, counting down.
AGGCCAACAGGACGCAGTCGGTGGACGCATCGATGGACTCGGGCGAGACGCAGTGGTAGTGGCCGAAGCTCTCGAGCGCACCGACCAGGTCGGCATAGAAGGAGTGCCCCCCAAGCTCATCGAAGAGGCCGCTCGCAACAACAGCCTGTTCCCTCGCGATGGGGTCAGAATCAACGATCGGAAGCGCAAGAGAGCGAAAGCTCCTCCCGGTCAGGAGTCCCAGGAACCGGCCCGGCCAAACTTCGCGACCGCCATCGACCCGAGCGAGGCGGCTTCCCATGACCCCCGGGATGACGATGACCGGCGGACGTTGCGCTACGGAAGCGCGCTCGGAATAGAGTAGAGAGAAGTCCGCCCGCGGCGCGGTGGTGCAGCCCACCATCAAGAGGCCGGCGGCGACCAGCACCGGGACCGCCCGCGGCGGGCAAGCGTCGCGGTCTGTCGCAGGTCCTGAGTCGGGTCGAGTCACGTCGGGTGAATCCCTTGCGATTCTCTGCCGCGGTGCTTCTGTGTTACCGCGGCCGACAGCCGCACCGCATCGAGGCAACGCCGGTCATCGGATCGACTCCTGGCGCCGGGACCAGAACGAGCCGGCGACCGCGCCGAGCAGGGTCAGCACGACGGTCGCCCCGAGATGCCAAACCAGTAAATGCTCGAGGTCGTTGCGCGCGCACTCCATGTGCCAGACGCCGTCGGCAAGAAGCCCGGCCGCTGCCCCCGCGAGGGCGCCGGAAGAACGCGGCCGGATCGGCAGCGCCCGGAGCCCCAGCCAGATCGCGATCGCCAGGTGAGGTAGGCCGATCGTCCCTTCGATCGTCGCACACCGGCTGCCGACCGCCACGGCGTCCGGGGCGGAGAGTCCGGCGCCCGTGCGCTGCCAGAGCAGGACGCCAAGCAAGAGCTGCAAGCCGATGCCGCCGGCGACCGCGATCATCGCCCTCACCGCGCCGACCCCGAGGCCCGGTACGGCCTCGCGCAGCGCGAGCCACACCAAGCCGAGGCCCGCCAGCCACTCGAGCACCGACACGCCGCCTCCAGTCAGCGAGAGGACACGCGTCGCACCGGCGCCTCGCGACAAGATGAGAATCGCGACCGAGAGAGCGACGAGGGCCGGCACGGCCAACGCGAGCGCACGCCAAAACGGCGGCGACAGAGGTGCCACCGGCGCGAAATCGCGCCTAATGGATTCTCTCAGCGCCGCGGGCAGGGGGTCGCGATCCGGGCCGGGCGCGGTCATGTGCCGTCCGCCGCGAATTGGCCGCGCAGCGCCACGATCGCCCGGTGCGCCCGGACTTTCGCTGCGGTCTCGGAGATTCCCTGAACCGCTGCCACTTCGCGGAACGAGAAGCCCTCGACGTGGTGGAGCCACACGGCCTCTCGGCCGGGCTCGGCCAGGGTTCGGAGGGCCCGGCCCAGTGCGATCCGGTCGATCGCCCCGGCCGCCCGGGAGAGGACCGGCACCTCTGGGAGCTCGTCGATCGGCAGCACCTCGCGCCGAGCCCTCCGGCCGGAGGACCTACGCGCCATCAGCCCGACGTGACGGGCAATCGCGAACGCCCACGGCCGGACCGGCGCACCCGGCAAGTAACTGCGGCGCGACCGGTGAAGCTGTAGGAATGTGTTCTGCACCAGATCCTCCACGTCCATGCCGGACCAGGCGATGGTGCGCAGATAGCCGCGAATGGAACGCGCCAACCGGCCGTAGATCTCAGTGAACGCCGCCTCGTCGCCCGCCTGGTAGCGCGACATCAGCTCCGGCAGCTCGCCGAGCGAGGTCTCGCCGGCGTCGCCACTCATCTTTGCCCCATTCGCCGAGAAGGTTACCCGAACGACGCGGGTAACCGCCGAGGTGGCAGCGGCAAAGACCCGTACGAACCGCCCCGACCGGCAAACGGCCGGTGGCAGAACCCAGGGAGACCCGCCATGACCCATCGTCACACCTTGATGCTCTCCACATTCGCCCTCGCCGGCCTGCTCACCGCCGGCGCCTCCGCCGCCGCCGAGCGCACTTTCACGATCGGCGGCGAAGACAAGAACAGCAACATCACCTTCGAGTCGGAGAGCGACTTCGAAACCATCCTCGGCCACACCAACATCGCCTCGGGTCAGGTCGTGGCCGACCTCGATGCCGGCTCCGCCAGGATCGACGTGCGCGTCCCGGTGGCCACGCTCGACACCGGCATCGAGCTGCGCAACAAGCACCTCCAGTCGAAGGACTGGCTCGACGCCAAGAAGAATCCGGAGATCCGCTTCGTGTCGCGCTCGGCGCGTAAGCTCGACGACGGCAGCTGGGAGATCGCGGGAGACTTCTCTCTGCGCGGCGCCACCAAGCCGCTCACCGTCCGCGCCCAGGTCAAGCCGATTCCTGCCGCGGCCGCGAAGGCCGCCGGCTTGGGAGCCGGCGATTGGCTGCGGGTCTCGACGCCATTCGAGATCAAGCTCTCCGACTTCGGACTCGCGGTTCCCAGCATGCTCGCCGGCCGGGTGAGCGATGTTTGGAAGGTGAGGCTCAACCTCTTCGTGAACGCCAAGGGCTGAGTCGAGGCCAGGGCCCACGAGGATGTCCGTCACCACTTTTGCAACCATCGGCAGATGGGCCCGCCGAGGTGCTTGGGTTGCGCTGCTATGCGCCCTGGCGCTACCGCTCGGCGCCTACGTCGCCGATCTTGGCTGGGGTCACAAGGTGCGATTGATCGCACCCTATGACCCATCGGTCGTAACCCTCAACCGCACCCTGTGGAGCGCCGGAGACCCGATCGTTGAGATCTACGGCAGCCCGATGAGCGCGCCGACCAGGGTTCTCCTGCTCACGGACCAGAACCTCGTCCATCCGGAGGAGGGCCCTTCGCTGGCGCTGCTGCCGCTAGACGCGGGCGGCAAGCGCGTCGTCCAGGTCCAGACGCTGTGGTGGGCGGTACGCATCGCCGGGGTCGGCCTCGGCGCCATGACGGCGGCTCTCTTGGGCCTCTCCCTCTTCGCCCGCCGCCAGGAGCGCCTCGCACTCGCCGCGCGCGCGCTGTGAGATCCGCTCGGAAGGAACGATCGCAAATGACGACTGCCATCGAGACCGAAGTGCGAGAGCGCTACGCGCGGGGCGCCGCCAGTCGCGAGGCGAGGCTCTGCTGTCCGGTCGACTATGAGCCCCGCTTTCTCGCGGCGATTCCCGACGAAGTCTTGGAGCGCGACTACGGCTGCGGCGACCCGTCCCGGCACCTCCTGCCAGGAGAGACTGTGCTCGACCTGGGCAGCGGCACCGGCAAGATCTGCTTCATCGCGAGCCAGGTCGTGGGACGCCGGGGGCGGGTGATCGGAATCGACATGACACCCGAGATGCTGGCCGTCGCTCGCCGCGCCGCGCCCTTGGTCGCCGAGCGGCTCGGCTTCGCCAACGTGGAGTTCCGGCGGGGGCGGATCCAGGATCTCGGCCTCGACCTCGAGCTGCTCGACGCCGAGCTCGCGGCGCGGCCGGTCACTTCGGCAGACGCTCTGTTCGCCGCTCTACGATGAAAGGACGCCCGATGAATCGCCGAACGCTGATCTTCTCTTTCCTCCTGGCATGGGTGCCCGGATTCGCCGCAGCCGGCTTTTCCCACGCTGAGTGGACCGGCGTCCTCGAGCGTTTCGTCGACAACCAGGGGCTCGTCGACTACGCCGGACTCTCACGCGACCGCGGCGCGCTCGATCGCTACCTCGCGAGTCTGGCGAGCTCGAGCCCCGACTCTTCCCCCTCCCAGTTCCCGGCCCGCGATGATCAGCTTGCGTACTGGCTCAACGCCTACAACGCCCTGGTGATCGCCGGAGTCCTCGAGCGTGGCGTCGACACCATGAGCGTCTGGGGCGACGGTCTCTTCGGCATCGGCTTCTTCACGGTCGAACGAGGAACGCTCGGCGGCCGGCGGTGGAGCCTCAAGCACCTCGAGGACGACGTCGTGCGCGATCGATTCCGCGACCCTCGTATCCATGCCGCGCTGAACTGCGCCTCCGTGAGCTGTCCTCGCCTGATGCGCCGCGCTTTCGACGGGGCAACCCTCCAGAAGGATCTCGCGGCCGCCATGACCGAGTTCGTCGCCGACGAAAGAAACTGTCGTTTCGACGCGGCCACGCGCACCGTCCGGCTCTCCAAGATCTTCGACTGGTTTACCAGGGACTTCGTCGGCTTCGAGAAGGCGATGGGAACCTCGACTCCCACGGTCCTCGACTACGTCAACCGCTACCGTGCCCAGGGAGAACGAGTGCCAACCGACTCTCGGTTGAAGTTCTTCGAATACGACAAGCGCCTGAACCGCCAGGGCGTCAAGCCGTAGCGGGAACCTAGCGGGGCGCCCCCGGACGGCGCTCGGCTTCCCCGGTCATCGGCACGAAGCGCACCGCCTCGACCGTGCGCCGCTCGAGTCCGTGCTCGGTCTTGCGCACCACCACCAGATCCTGAACTCCCTCCCCGACCGGCGCCACCAGGATGCCGCCGACCGCCAGCTGGTCGATCAGCGGTTCCGGGATCTCGCGCGGCGCCGCGGTCAGAATCACGCGATCGAACGGCGCTTCCTCGAGCCAACCGCGGTAGCCGTCGCCGGTGCGCAGGTGAACGCCGGCGTAGCCGGCCCGCTCGAGGTCTCGCCGTGCCTGCTGGGCGAGCGGCGCCACGATCTCGATGCTGTAGACCGCCGCCCCGAGGTGTGCGAGCACCGCGGCCTGATACCCGGAGCCAGTGCCGATCTCGAGCACCTTCTCGCCTCCCGAAAGCTCGAGAAGCTCGGTCATCAGCGCCACGATGTAGGGCTGCGAGATGGTCTGGCCGTGGCCGATCGGGAGCGGGTGGTCCGCGTAGGCGGCGTTGCGAGCGTCCTCGGGCACGAACAGGTGACGGGGAACCGCGCGCAGGGCTTCGAGCACCGTGGGCTGGCGGATCCCGCGCGCCACGATCTGCTCCGCGACCATGCGCTGCCGCTCGCCACCGAAAGGATCTTCGGAAGCACGCTCTTGGGATGATGGGGGAGTCGCCATTCCCGGTCCGCAGGCCAGCCACACGATCATGGCGCAGCCGAGGGCAACTGTAGGCGAAAGCATCGGTCTCCGTGGTCTTGCGGCGCCGGGCGATTGAGGGGTGCACGACATGAACTTGCGTCGCGGCGCCCACGCGCGAGCCGCGATCCAGCGTATCGCGCCGCCTTTTCTCCGCGCCTTCGACCGGTCCAACCACGGCTCGGCCGTCCTTCATTCCGCGACCCGGCCGCCAGATCGGTTGCTGCAACGGTTGCTACACCGGTTGCTACACTGGGTCAATGAGCCCCTCACTGAGTCGAGGCGACGAGCCTGAGGGTACCGACGAGCTCGACCAGCCCTCGGCCCGCCAGCTTCGAGCACGGCTGACCCAGGCGATCGCGGAGTCCCCGGCCGACGAGACGGAGGTGCTGGCAATCGAGCTCCGGCGCGGCCGCACCGCCGTCTCAGTCGCCGACGCAACCAACTACTCGAGGCGCGAGCTCACGATCCACGTCCGGGTCCTAGAACGCGGCCGGGCGGGAGCCTTCCGCACCAACGGCAGCAGCGACGGCGAGATCGCCCACGCGATTCGTCAGGCGCTCGGTCACGCCGGGGTCGCGCCGGCGCGACGCCGGGTGCCGCCGCTGCCGGGATCCGATGAGCCAGCGCCGAAACGACATAGCGGCTGCGACCCCCGGCTGATGCGGATGACCCCGGACTTGGGCCGCGACTGGCTCGGCGAGCACACCTCGAGCGGCGACGCCGCGATCCTGGAGTGGTGCGACGGCCACGTGATGGTCGCCAACAGCCGCGGACTCAGGCGACGAGAGCGCGTCACCGCGGTCGGTCTGCAGGTGCGCAGCGGCGAGGGCGCGGGCGCCGGCTTTGCCACGAATGCCAGCCGAACGCTCGGGCGGTTGAACGCACCGGTGGTGTTCGAGCGCGCGCGCCGGCGCCGCACCACGGCGAGCCCCGGCGAGCTGCGCTCGGGCCAGGTGCCGTTGCTCCTGTCCCAGGAAGCGGCGGCCGAGCTCGTGGACCTGCTCAACCACCAGGCCTTCTCCGCCCACGCCTACCGCGAGGGAGGCTCGTTCCTGCGCGAGCACCTCGGCGTCCAGGTCTTCGACCAGCGGGTCAACCTACGCGACGACGGCACCGATCCGGCGGGTCTGCCGTTTCCCTTCGACCTCGAAGGACGCACCAAGCGTCCGCTGGACCTGGTGCGCGACGGCATCCCAAAGACGCCCACCGTCGACACCCGCAGCGCCGCCGAGTTCGGGCTCGAGCCCACCGGCCACGGCGTCGGCGGCGAGGAAGCATTCGGTCTCCACCTGTTCTTGGAGACCGGCGAGATGAGCGAGGCCGAGCTGCTCGCGGCCGCCGACGGCGGGGTCTGGATCAGCCGGCTCGAAGGGGTCGAATGCTTCGACCCGGTGCGGATGCGGATGCGCGCGCGAGCCCGCGGAGTGCGCATGATCGAAGGCGGCGCCTTGACCCATCCGCTTCCCGACCTGGCGTGGGAAGACAGCGTGCTACGGGTGTTCTCCGACCTTCGCGGGCTCGGCCGGAGTACCGCCTGCCGGGTATCGAGCGATGGCGTGCTGGGCGGGATCTCGGCGCCCGCGGTGGTGATCGGGGAAGCGCTGGACCTGCGCCTAGCCGCCGGTCGATAGCGCCGCCGCGAGCGCACGGGCGCTGGGCGGGGAAACCCTGCAGAGCCGGAGAATGGCTACCCAGCGCATTCGGAGGCTAGCGGCTCAGGACCGCCTGAGTGCGGGCGGCGGCGCAGCAGCACCACGGTCTGGTCGTCGCCCTGGGGACGACCGCTCGCGAACGCGGTGACCTCCGCGTCCAAGTCGGCGAGGATGGCCGGCAACGCCCACTCTCGGCGAGCGGCGAGGAAGTCGGCCAGCCGATCGCAGCCGTACTCCTGGGCCTGCGGCGACTCGCACTCGGTGATCCCGTCGCTGTACAGGCACAGCAGATCGCCCGGCTCGAAGCGGACCTTGTCCAAGCGATAGTCGCTGCCCGGCATCAGCCCGAGCGGCAGCCCACTTGCCGACAGGTGCTCCGCCGGTCCCTGGGCGCGCACCAACAGTCCCGGGTTGTGACCGGCGTTGACGAATCCCAGCTCGTCCCCGCTGTGATCGACGATCACCAGGATCATGGTGATGAACTTGTTGCTCTGGCTCGACTCCCAGATGTGCTGACTCAGCCGGCTGACCAGCCCGGCGCCGGGCTCGACGTGGTCGAGCAACAGGTGGAGCGCCGAATGCAGCGTCGACACCAGCAGCGCCGCCGGCATCCCCTTGCCGGTGACATCGGCGACCACGATGCCGGTGCGGCTGTCGCCGAGCCGCAGCGAACCGTAGTAGTCGCCGCCGACCTGGTGAGTGGGCCGGTTCCAGCCCGCGAGCTCAACGCTTGCCAGCTGCGGCATCTCGCGCGGCAGGATCCCGCGCTGGATCTCGGCGGCGAGCTCGAGCTCGCGTTCGAGACGCTCCTGCTCGAGCGCCTGGCGGTGCAGCCGAGCGTTCTCGAGCGCGATCGCTGCCTGGTTGGCGAACATCGACAACGCCCGCACGTCGCCATCGACGAACGGACCGACCCCGGTGCGGCTCTCTTTGTCGGCGACCACCAGCACGCCCTGGGTCGTGGTCTCGACTTCGATCGGCACTGCCAGGGTGTGGAGCGCGCCCGGCAACAGTTCGGGCGCGGAGGTCTGCTCTCGACTGAGCAGCGCCCGCACCATCGGGTGGCTACGCGCGATCTGCGGCAGGGCATCGCCGCCGATCGTGCGCTCGAGCACCAGGGCGTCGCCAACGAGCCGATAGAGCGCGCCGCGTCGGGCGTCGAGCAGCGACACCGCGCGCAGCAGAATCTCCTCCGACAGCTGTTCGAGGTTGAGGGTCGAGGCGATGTGCAACCCGACATCGTAGAGCGCCTCGAGAGTGACGACCTTGTAGTTCTCCTGGAAGATCTGTTCGCGGAGCCGCGTGTGCATGCGCTGGAGGCGCGCAGCGGCCGCGAGCACGAACCCGAAGCCGCCGAGGGACTCGAGCTCCGCGGTGGCGGCGCTCGGCCGGTAGACGAAACGGAAGCCGCCACCGATCGACAACGCCCGCTCCCCGGCAGCGGCACCGACCGCCGGTGGTGGCGGCCCCGCAGTCGACGCTTGCACCAGTTCCCAGGCGCCCTCGTCGCTCGGCGCATAGAGCGCCGCGGCACTGACGTCGTGCTCCCGGCACCACAGATCGATCGCCCGAGCGAGCGCGCCTCCGGTCTCCCAGTCGCGCTCGGATGCACCTTCGAGCTCGAGCCAGGACGGCCCGTTCTGGGCTTCTCCCCGGATCTTCGCCGGGGTGCTAGGCGAACTGCTCGACGGCGGCACTCTCGTCCGGGAAGATGCTGGTGTACTGAGCGAGACCCATGATGTGGAAGGTCTTGTCGATGGTCGGCGTCAGGTTACAGAACGCCAACTTGCCCTCGACCTCGAGCATCTTCTCGATGATCTCGATCAGGATCGAGATGCCGATCGAGTTGACGATTTTGGTGCCGGCGAGGTTGAGCAGCACCCGACGGTAGCCCTCGCCCAACAACTCGTAGGTGACGGTCGCGATCTCCTCGCCACCCTGGTTGTTGATGTAGCCGTCCGTGTAGATCACGGCCACGCCGTCCCGCCGGTCCACGCTCACCTTCATGCTTTCGGTCATCTACGCTCCACCTTCAACGCGCCTTGGACATCACC
>JAQBHE010000285.1:0-5278 GCA_032128015.1 Holophagae bacterium | reverse complement strand
CGAGCTGTGGGTCGTCGGCGCGACGGGGGGTGAGCCGACGCGCGTGCATGAAGGCGACGCGACGTTGCCAGAGTGGTCACCGCGAGGGCTCCGGATCGCATTCGGTCAGCGTCTCGGTGCTGGGCGACAGACCAACGTCGCTACGGTTCCCGCCGAGGGTGGCGAGGCGGTGGCCGTGACGGCCGATTCGGCGGTGAGCTGGAACCCGGTTTGGGCGCCGGATGGAGAGCATCTCTACTACGTGAGCAACCGCGGTGGCAGCACCAACGTCTGGCGCGTCCCGATCGACGAGGCGTCCGGCCGGTTGTTGGGTGAGCCCGAGCCGCTCACCACGCCGGCGCCCTTCGCCGCACACCTGACCATTTCGGCCGACGGCCAAAGACTCGCGTACAGCTCGATCCTCGAGACCCAGAACATCTACAAGCTCGGGCTCGACCCGGCCTCGGGTGAGGCGCTCGGCGATCCTGTCTCGGTGACGACGGGGTCCCGCTTCTGGTCCTCCCCCGATCCCTCTCCCGACGGGCAGTGGGTGGTGTTCTATTCTCAGGTGCAGCCCGAAGGCGACTTGTACATCATCAGAACGGATGGGACCGGCTTGCGGCAGTTGACGAGCGACCAAGCGACTGATCGCGTGCCGCGTTGGTCGCCGGACGGCGACTGGATTGTCTCGTTCTCGGACCGCAGCGGCCGGTTACAGATCTGGGAGATTCGTGTGGATGGCAGCGAGCTGCGGCAGGTGAGTGGGACCGTGGGGGAGGGTGGCGTCGCCGCCTGGTCGCCCGACGGTACCCGGCTAGCTTTTACCACGGGTGCGTCTGACCCCGAATCGCCCGCCGGGAACGCCTGTATCTTGGAGGCTCACAGCACCGATGCAGCGGTCGTGCGTCTGCCGCCTGCCCCGCCGCCGGACTCTCGGTTTGTTCCGAACTCCTGGTCGGTCGACGGCCGGTGGATCGCTGGACAGAACTGGTATAGCAGGCTCGGTTTTTCGGTCTACGACCTGGAGACCCAGACCTACGACCGGCTGAGTGAGTTCGGGGAGTGGCCCGTGTGGTTCCCCGATAGTCGACGTTTGCTCTTTGTCTCTGGAGGCCGTGAGTTTCACATTGTCGACATGAGTACTCGAGTCACCAAGCTTGTTTTCTCGGTGCTTCGGGACACTCTGGGTCCACCTCGTCTCACGCGCGACGGTCGCGAAGCGTACTTTTCGCGCCGGGTGACTGAATCCGACGTGTGGGTCTTCACCTTGCAGTAGCGATGCGCGCGGTCAGGAACGTTTCTGAGCCGGGTCGAGCCCGACGAGCTCGTAGCGCCTCCGATGAGGCGATGATGAAGGGCCTCTGCCGGCGTCAAAAGGTGCTGAGGTGGAGGTCGTCTCTTCGGACTATGGGGCGGGCAGCTCCGCAATCAGCTCGAGCGCTCGCGAAAGAGTCTCGAGCCGGGCCTCGAAGGTGGCGCCGCCCGGCGCCAGCCGCAGACCGTTGATCCCGGCGTCGCGGTAGGCGCGAAGGCGCTCGCGTACCGCGTCTTCTGGGCCCAGGATCGAGTTGGCGAGCACCATTTCCGCCGGCACGCGGGCGGCGGCTTCGTCCCGGTGGCCCTCGATCCACAGCCTCTGCACTTCGAGTGCTATGTCGACGAAGCCGGCGCGTTGGTAGGCCTGGTTGTAGAAGTTGTGGCTCTTCGATCCCATCGCCCCGAGGACGAACGCCATCCGCGGCTTGCGCTCGGCAACCATGCGCTCGACATCGTCGCCGATCTCGAAGTCGGCGGCGACCACCAGATCGATGTCGGCGAGGGTGCGGCCGGCGCGACGGGCGCCACGCTCGAGGTGGGGCAGGAACGCTTCCGTGTGCTCGGGCATGAACGAGGTGCCGAGCCAGCCTTGGGCGAGCTCGCCGGTGAGCTCCAGAGCCTTGGGACCGAGAGTGGCGAGGTAGATCGGCAGGTCTGGTTTCGGCGGCAGGCCGATGCGCAGAGGCTTGCCGTCGCCGCCAGGGAGCGGCAGTTGGAAGTGCTCCCCCGAGTACGCGAGACGCTCGCCGCGAAACAACGAGCGCACGATCTCGATGGTCTCGCGCAGCCGTCCGAGCGGCCGGTCGAATCGGACGCCGTGGAGGCCCTCGACGACTTGCGGTCCGCTCACGCCGAGACCGAGGATGAAGCGGTCTTGGGAGAGGTTGGCGAGGGTGAGCGCGGTCATCGCGGTCATCGACGGTGCTCGCGCCGAGATCTGCGCGATGCCGGTGCCGAGGCGGATTCGCGAGGTCTTGGCCGCGAGGTAGGCGAGCGGAGTCACCGCGTCCGAGCCCCAGGCTTCGGCCGACCACACGGTTGCCACTCCGAGCCGTTCGGCCTCGCGAACGAAGTCGACGGTCTCTGCCCAGGTCGCCCCGGAGCGGCTCTGCGGTCCACCGATCGAGATTCCGACTTTCATCGTTTCCTCCTCGCCCCGGTCCCGGTTCAGATCTCCAGCTCAGACTACAGTGCAGACGTCGTCGAACTCCGGCCGCGGCAACCGCGGAAACAGGCCTGCGGGGTCGCCGAAGCCGATCGAACAGATGAAGTTCGAGCGGTAGCTGGTGCCGTTGAGGAACAGCCGATCGACCGCGGCGTTGTCGAACCCCGACATTGGACCGCAATCGAGTCCGAGGCTGCGCGCCGCGATCAGGAAGTAGGCGCCCTGAAGAGTGCCGTTACGAAACGCCGTCGTCTCCGCGAGCTGCGAGTCGCCCTCGAACATCTTGGGCATGCCGGGGCTTTGGGGAAACAGCTGGTGCATGTGGGTCCAGAACCTCGGGTCGTAGGCGAGGATCGCGGTCACCGGCGCCTGCTGGATCTTCTTGCGGTTGCTTTCCATCGCGACCCCGGCGAGACGCGCCTTCGATTCGGTGCTCTGGGCGAACACGATGCGGATCGGAAAGCCATTGGCGCTGGTCGGTCCCCACTTCATCAGGTCGTAGAGCTCGCGCAGTACCACTTCGGGCACCGGGCGATCAAGCCAGGCGTTCTGGCTGCGCGCCTCGCGGAACAAAAGGTCGAGGGCGGGGTCGTCGAGACGGTCGATCATGGCGGCTCCAAGGGTGCGGTGTGGGACGATCTGGAAGAACCGGGAGAGAGGGGAAAGAACGCAGGATCACCAGGGCTCGGCGAACGGTCGGACCTCGACCAGAAAGCTCCACGCCGAACGGTCCTGGTGGGCGACCCAGAAGGCGGTGTCGGCGATCGCGTCGGGACGGCAGAAGAAATCGTCGGGCTTGTCGGCGAAGCGCTTGCGTGTCCACGGCACGTCGATCACCGCGTCGATCACCAGATAGGCGACGTGGACGCCGGCGGGTCCGAGGCGCCTCGCCATCGATTCGGCGAGGATGCGCTGCGCGGCCTTGGTCGGAGCGAAGCCGGCGAAGCCGGACTTGCCGCGCAGCGCCGAGGTGTTGCCAGTGACCACGATCGCGCCGGCCGCCGCTTCGATCATCGCTGGCGCGGTGGCGCGCGCGAGGTAGAGCAGGCCGAGGGTGTTGACCCGGAAGTTCCGCTCGAGATCGGCCGGGTCGACTTCGAGGAAGTCGCCGAAGCTGCCGGCGACCGCGTTGTGGACGACCACCGTTGGCGGTCCCAGCCGCTCGCGCACCGCGTCGACCGCCCGGTTGACCGAGTCCTCGCTCCCGACGTCACACACCAGGCCCAGTGAGCCATCGATCTCGGCTTCGAGCTCGCGCAGCCGGTCGCCGTCGCGCGCCAGCATCGCGACCCGGTAGCCGCCGCGAGCGAATCGGCGGCTGAGGGCGCCGGTGCCTGGGCCGACGCCGCTGACGATGCAAACTGGGGGTGTCATGAGAGGACGAGCCTAGCAGCGACCGGACCCGAGGCTTCGAGTCCGGACGCAGACCGCCGACCGGTCGCCGGAGCCCGATTCTTGGTTCGAGGCACTCGGAGACAGTAGGCTCCATTCAGGGCTGGAGACGACCCAATCGCGTAAAGTCGGGTCGAGGTACCCGTCGCAACGCCAGCGACCTTGTTCGCAATGAAGAGAGACACCGTCCGCGCCGTCGACCGGATGGATGCCGAACGGTTGGCATCTCAGTTCGATATCGATCTCAAACAGGAGTGATGGATGCCGGTCGAGAAATACCGATCGATCGAGGCTATGCCGCCCCTGGCTTTGGTACCCTTGGATCGTCGCTGGGAGGCCATGCGCCGAGTTTGGGATCGGGCGCGCCTGCTCGCGCCGCCGGCCGACTGGCCACGGGGATCCGTCGAGCGGTACCGCTCGATAGCTGAGGCGGAAGATCATCGGGTTGTTCGTCGCCGGCCGTCGTCGCTCGACAGACACTCGTCATGAGGGGAACCCAGTGAGCCCAGAAACCAGCCTCCAGCTTCGTTCCACGATCAAGAAAGAGGGTGTCGTCGAGCTGTCGCTCGTCCGCGTCCCGGTCCCCGAGCCCGGACCGGACGAGGTCGTGGTGCGGGTCGAAGCGTCGCCGATCAATCCCTCGGACCTCGGCCTTCTGTTCGGCCCCGCGGACCTCGGCACGGTCACGGCTTCGGGCACCGCGGACGACCCGGTGGTGACGGCGAAGATCCCGGACAAGTTGATGAAGATGGTGGCCGCTCGGCTTGGCCAGTCGCTGCCGGCGGGCAACGAGGGCGCGGGCGTGGTGGTCGCCGCGGGCGCGGAGGCGCAGGCGCTTCTGGGCAGGACCGTGGCGATCCTCGGCGGCGCGATGTACGCGCAGCACCGGCTGATCAAGGCCAAGCAGTGCCTGGTGCTGCCGGCGGGAACGACGCCCGCCGAGGGCGCTTCGTGCTTCGTGAACCCTCTGACCGCCTTGGGGATGGTCGAGACGATGCGCCTCGAGGGGCACACCGCGCTCGCGCATACCGCGGCGGCGTCGAACCTCGGACAGATGCTTCAAAAGATCTGCCTCGCCGACGGCGTCGAGCTGGTGAACATCGTTCGCAAGCAGGAGCAGGAAGACCTACTGCGCAAGATCGGCGCTAAGCACGTCTGCAATTCGAGCTCCGACCGTTTTCTCGACAACCTCACCGACGCGCTCGCCGCGACCGGCGCCACGATCGCGTTCGACGCCACCGGCGGCGGCAGACTGGCGTCCCAGATCTTGGCGTCTATGGAGGCGGCGGCGAGCCGCAACGCCAGCGAGTTCAGCCGCTACGGGTCCGCCGTCCACAAGCAGGTCTACATCTACGGCGGTCTCGACCGCGGTCCCACCGAGCTCAACCGGAGCTACGGCATGGCCTGGGGGATCGGCGGCTGGCT
>JAQBHE010000284.1:0-3869 GCA_032128015.1 Holophagae bacterium | reverse complement strand
GGTCAGGAGAGCCCGCCATGTGTGATCTCGCGTCTCGACGCTCGCTGGTGCCGCTGTGGTCTTGGCTGCTCTTGTTGGTGCTGCCGCCGGCGCTTTGGGCCGAGACCACGCGCTACGTCCGTTTCGAGCATCTCGGCAACGCCGCTTACGGCCAGCTCGACGGCGACACCGTCCGCGCGCTGTCCGGCGCGCCCTGGGAGGGCGGCGAGGCGACCGGTGTCGAGCTGTCTGTCGGCCAAGTGCGTTTGTTGGCTCCGGTCGAGCCCAAGAAGGTGCTCGCGGTCGGTCTCAACTACAAGAGCCATCTCGGCGATGCCGAGCCAGCAGGGGAGCCGCCGCTGTTCCTCAAGCTGCCGACCACCATTGTCGGTCCCGGTGAGCCGATCGTCCTCCCCGCCGGCGCCGCCAACGTTCACTACGAGGCCGAGCTGGTGCTGGTGATCGGCCAGCGGATCAAGAACGCGTCGACGGCCGAGGCGGCGAGAGCGATCTTCGGCATCACCGCCGGCAACGACGTCTCGGGCCGCGACTGGCAGCGTGGGGATCTCCAGTGGTTTCGCGCCAAGGCCTCGGACACCTTCGGGCCTCTCGGACCGGTGGTGGTCGCTGGGCTCGATCCCGACGACCTGCTGCTGCGCGGTCGACTCAACGGCGAGGTGGTCCAAGAGCAGCGCACCAGCGACCTGCTGTTCGGCTCGGCGGCCATCGTCTCGTTCGTCAGTCGCTACGTCACCCTCGAGCCCGGTGACGTCATCTTCACCGGCACTCCTGGACGCACCCGTGCGATTGCGCCCGGCGACGTCTTCGAGGTCGAGCTCGAAGGCGTCGGCACGCTGCGCAACCCGGTGGTCTCAGGGGCGCCGCGGGCACGGGTTGCCGGTGGCGAGCTCGAGGGCGAGGTCGACGACGGGGTGCGCATCTTCCGTGGCATCCCGTACGCCGCTCCACCGACCGGCGATGGGCGCTGGCGACCGCCGCAGCCGGCCGCCGGCTGGCCCGGGGTGCGTGATGCCACGGTCTCTGGTCCCCGGTGTCCGCAGCCGCGCGCACGCTCCGCCGCCGACGACCCGAACGCCATCAGTGAGGACTGTCTCTCGCTCGAAGTCTGGGCGCCCGCCGCCGAGAGCGAGCCGTTGCCGGTGATGGTGTGGATCCATGGCGGCGGTTTCAGGACCGGCTCGGGTTCTGGCTACGACGGTCGCCGGTTCGCGCGCGACGGCGTCGTGCTGGTCGCCACCAACTACCGCCTTGGCGCCCTCGGATTCTTTACCCATCCGGCGCTGCTCGCGGAGAGCGCGGGTCGCCCCGACCAGCCGATCGGCAACTTCGGCGTGCTCGACATGGTGGCAGCGCTCGAGTGGGTGAAGGAAAACATCGCGGCTTTCGGCGGCGACCCTTCGCGGGTCACCATCTTCGGCGAGTCGGCGGGCGGCATGGCGGTCCAGATGTTGATGACCGTGCCCGCGGCCAAGGGCCTGTTTCACCGCGCCATCGCCCAGAGCGGCTACGCCACCTGGCCGCTGCCGCGGATCGGGGTCGCGCGCTACGGGCACCCGCCGGCTGAGGCAATCGGCCAGGCGATCGTCGACCGTGCGATCGGTCGCGCGAGCGCGACCATGACCGCAACCGAGCTGCGAGGCCTCGATGCCGAGACTCTGGCCTCGGCGGTGCAGGGTCTGCACCTGCCGCTGGTCGACGGCCGGATCCTTCCCGACGAGCCCGCGGTCCTGTTCGCGCGTGGCGAGCAGCACGACGTGCCCTTGATAACCGGCGGCGACAGCTATGACGGCGCGGTGATGACCATGGGCTCGGGGATCTCGGCAACCGACTTCCTGGCAAGCTTTGGCGACGATCAAGCGGCGCTGCGCAAGCTCTATGCGGCCGACTTCGCCGGGAGCGAGATGCTAGGGGCAAGCCGCGCCTTCGGCGACAACCGTTACCTGCTGGCCGGTCGCTACGTCGCCCGCAGCATGAAGCGAGTGAGCGCCCCGAGTTATCTCTACCTCTATTCCTTCGTGCCCAAGAGCCGCGCCGACCAGTGGCCGGGAGCGCCCCATGCCTCCGAGCTCGGACCGCTCTTCGACATGCGCTCGGCGTTGTCCGCTCCCAGCGATCCGGCGAGCCGCAACGTCGGTGCGATCATGCGCGGCTACTGGGTTCGGTTCGCTAGCACCGGCGATCCCAACGGCGGCGGCCTGCCGGCATGGCCGGCCTACGACGAGGCCGATGATCGCTGGCTCGAACTCGGGGCCGAGGTCGAGTTTCGGTCCGGGGTGCTCGCCGACAAGCTCGATTTCCTGGAGCGTCGCTACCGGCAACGTCTGGGCGACTGAGAGTCGACAACAGCGGCTGATTGACGCTGGCGTCGACTATGGGTGTTTTCAGCTTCCGAGCGGTCGTGGCGAGAACGCGATCGAAGGTGGCGAAGCTCTCCGCGTCGGGGCTCGAGGCCAGGTGCAGGGCGTCGGCGAAGTCCATTCCCTGGCGGTGCCAAGAGCGGGCCTGGATCACCGCCCGCCGGTCCTCCGTCTCCAGGTTCGGCAGGCCGAGGAGCTTGCCCAGGGCATCGTTGATCACCTGGCGGTCGAGATCGTAGGCGTGGCGAAGCGCCCATTCGAGCTCGAGCAGTACGGTCTTCGACACCCACAGGCGCCCAGCGCGCATCACCGCCACCGCCGCGGGGAGCTGTTCGGGATCGTCACCGGTGACGATCCGCACCAGGACGTTGGTGTCGAGGGCGGTCAACGCGCCTCTCTCGCGCCGCGGGCGATGGCGGCTTCGAGCTCGGCCAGGCTGCGGCGCGGCCCGGCGTAGCCGGTACGACCGACGAGCTGGTCGAGACGGGTTTCCGGAATCGCCTCGGCCGAGCGCACCACGACGCAATCGCCACGGTCCTCGACGATCACCTCGCTGCCCGCCTGCCAGCCGTGGCGATCACGGATCTTCTTGGGGATGATGAGCTGGCCTTTGGTCGAGAAATGGGTGGTCACAGCAGTCCCTCCGGTAAGAACACGGTAAGACAACCATAGCCACCCCGGCGTGACGCCGTCGAGTCGAATGGCTGGGTCGTCGCAGTCGTCGACACTCGGCACAGGAAGGGGAAGACGGTCGCAGCACCGCTGGGCCCGTTCGCCTCTGTTTTCTCAGCTCGCCAGCGTGCACGAGCCGCGCTCGAGTACTCGCCGTCGTGGGCGCACCCTGTGCAGTCTGGCCCGAGGGACCGGCATCATCAGCCGAGCGAGAAAACTATGGTAGGCTAAAATTCCTAAACTGATCAAGACAGGGAAGGAGAAGGCTATGCGCCTCGTCTCATCCGCGCTCGCCCTTGCGGTGGGCATCGTGTGTGCGATCGCCATCTTGCTCGTGGGCCTCGTTTCGATGGGGTCGGACTACGGGGATGGTTTCCTCGATTCGGCGGCGTCTCTCTACCCCGGCTACGCGAACGACGGAAGCTTCGGCGATGTGGTCGTCGGAGCGCTATACGGTCTCCTGGGTGGCGCGATCTGCGGTTTTCTCTTTGCTGCGCTGTACAACAAACTTACAAGGCACCACAAGGGGATCGACTGGATGGTCGGGGGAGTGGACTGGTGACGGTCGCAGGGCGCTCGCGCCCAGCCGGCCGGTGAATTGCGAGCCAAGGCCACTCCTTGTCCCTGCTCGGCAGCCGCTCGCGCAGTAGGGAGCCATGGCCAGCGCAGATCCAACGCGAGCTGGTTCAGGTCTTCTCAGCAAGAGCGCCGCTGAGTGCGGGCACGCAGATGCTCGGCACTCCTCGCGGAGAGCTGTCCCGACTGGCGTCGGAGTGCGGTCTGGACGAAGTCCCCGAGATCTTCGCTTCGTTTGCCGAGCCCGGCGACCTGCTTGATGTG
>JAQBHE010000283.1:0-4645 GCA_032128015.1 Holophagae bacterium | reverse complement strand
GCCGCCGCCGCCGAGCTTGCCGCCTGCCGAGTATCGGGTGCGTCTCGAGGGGGGCTGGGACCTGGTGCTCGGCCCGAGCTTGCCGGCCGCCGGTTGGCTGAGCCGGTTCTGGTTCGGTCTGCGGTGGGTCGCGGCGAAGCTCGTCCGAGCCGAGGTCGAAACCCCCGATGTCCTCGCGATCGCGGTGGATGAGGCGGTGGCCCGCAAGCTCCACCACATGTTCCGGCCTGGAACCGCGGTGTTGGTGGTGGAGTAGCGGCGGAGTCGCACACGGTGCGCGGAACCCAGGGGGCTTCGCGTGACTCCGAACGTAGCGGCCGCCCAATGGTGTTTTGGATCGGACTCCTTAAGGGTTGGCGATCTTCTCACCGCGCAGGTCGGTCAGCGTGTGCTGGCCGCTCACCCGGTCGCGGAACTCCACGGCGCTGGTATAGAAGCCGGCGGTGTCGAGCCGCAGCGTGACCGTGTCGGCGGTCTTGTTCTGCCAATACCACCCGTGGATACCGAGGAAGGGCGCGGTGTAGGAGCCGTAGGCGTGATCGGCGTCGCGGGCTTCGAAGCTCTCGGCGAAGCGGCCGGCGGCGCCCTCGGGCTGGCTGTGAAAGTCGTAGCTCACCGTGGCGGTCGCCTGCCACGAGAACAGCATGCTCGCGCCCTGCTCGAGGCCGTACTTGTACTCGACCCATTCGTCGGGCAGCAGCACCAGCTCGCTGGTATCGGTGCGGTACTCGCGCTCCTGGGCGGCGATCGGACGCTCCTGCGACAACGCCAGGAGGCCGAGCGCCTTGCCGGTTCCGAGTGGATCGAACCGGTGCTCCGCCGGCAGCACCACCCCGAATAGCGCCAGCGCCGCCGCGAGGATCGCGAGGCCGGTGGCCGCGAGGATCCGGGCGCGGCCGGTCCGTCCAGCCTGGGGAGCCTCGGCCGGACTCACGGGTACACCAGATAGCCGAACAACTGATGCCCCGCGAGCAGGAAGCCCGCGGTGATCAGTAGGGTGTTGGTGGCGAACGCGTAGCGGTCGAAACTGGTTCGCGACCTCCAGCCGCGCAGCGCCAGCACCACCGCGGTGAGGGCGATCCCCTGCCCGACTTCGACCCCGGCGTTGAAGGACAGAATGTTGGCGACCAGCCCGGTCTTGACCACCGTGAACTCCTGGAGTTTGGTGGCGAGGCCGAAGCCGTGGAACAGGCCGAAGAGCAGCACCGCGATTCGGGTGTCGGGGCGGACTCCGAGCACCCGCTCGAAGCCACCGATGTTCTCGAACCCCTTGTAGGCGACCGAGAAGCCGATCACCGCGTCGATGAGATAGGGATTCGCGCGCAGCCCGCCGAGAACGCCGGCGAGCAGGGTGATGCTGTGGCCGACGGTGAACAGACTGACATAGAGCACCACGTCGCGAAAGCGACGGAGGAAGAACACCACTCCGACCAAGAACAGCAGGTGGTCGTAGCCGGTGACCATGTGCTTGGCGCCGAGATAGAGGAACGGAAAGGGCGCCGCCCCGGAGACCGCTTCGACGAACCCGGCGTTGCGACCGTCCATCGGGTGGGCGTGAGCCACCCACGGTAACGCCAGAAAGGCGAGGAAGGCGACGGCCACCAGCGCCGCGGCCAGCGGCACACGATCCCGGTCGGTCCGAAACTCGCGCGATCTTTCGAGCCCCATCGCGGATCAGTTGGCGCGCTGCGCCGACCAGTGCACGTGGACGATCCGCCATCCGTCCTTGGTGTGCTGGAGCACCATCGTCTCGGCGCCGGTCATATCGACCGGCTTGTCACGGAAGGCGCCGGTGGTCCGAGAGCGGGTGGTGACCCACGCCGCGTCGCCGACGGTGGCGACCTGTTGGTCGAGGATCTCGCGGTTGGTAGTCGCCGAAAAGGCCATGTCGCCTGCGAGGTGGCCGGCGGCGTACTCGTCGCGAGTCTCGACATGGCCGCTCTCGAAGATCGAGGCTTCGGCCACTAGCAGGGCGAGCGCGTCGTCGCCCTTGCCATCGGTCAGGGCTTTGTGGAACGCGGCGACCGTTTCCTTGGGTCCCGGTCCGTGTGCGAGGGTGCTGCTCGGCAGCACGAGTGCGATCGCGACGATCATCGTCGCGGCAATCTTGGTGGTCGTGGAAGCGTTCATGGTCTCTCCTCGGTCGTCGGCGGCAGAATACCCGACTCCCCATCGAGTCGTTGCCACGATCCCGCTCTAGTAATGGTATCGAGCCTGCAGGAAGTCGATGCGCTCGTCGTTAACGAGGTACACGACACGATGCTCCTGAGTGAGTCGGCGCGACCATGCTCCCTGCATGAGGTGCGTCAGTGGTTCGGGCTTTCCGATGCCACGGAACGGCTCCCGCATGACGGCCTCGACCAGCTCCAGGGCCCGAAGCGTCACCTTCCGATCGTTGTTCACCCAGTAGCGAAGGTCTTCGCGAAACTCAGGGTGAAAAACGGCCCCACGTGCCGAGCCGGGGCGCTTACTCTGGGGCCGCGCCAAGGCCGAGTTCCGCACGGAGGTCTTCGACCGAAGACGGCGGCAGCTCCTGACCGATGGCTCGCGACAAAGCCGCGAGGAGCCTGCGTGCGTTCTTCGGAGAGCGAAGCAGGTGTGCCGTTTCTATCAGGCTCGCGAGCTCCTCGGCGGAAACGAGCGCTACGTCCGCTCCATTTCGCCGACGGATCAGCACAGGCTCCCGAGTCGACGCGACCTGATCGCACAGCGCGGCAAGATTCGCTCTGGCATCGGTGTAGGTGGTGCTGTCGGCGGGCATCTGAGAAGGATCTCCCTCTTCTGTACAGGATTACTGTACAGATCGGACCCGCTACCGTCAAGGGGTTCGCGTTTCTGTACAACTCGCTGGGCGTGCCGGTGGCGGCCGGAGTTCTCTATCCGGTGTTCGGCCTGCTTCTGAGCCCGATGCTTGCCGCCGCCGCGATGAGCCTGAGCTCGGTGTCGGTGATCGCGAACGCGCTGCGGCTGCGGCGGGTGAGCCTGGGCGATTCTGGATGAAGCGGTAGACCGGGGCCTGTCGGACGGATCCCGAGTTTCAGATCACGAGCAGCCCTTGCCGCGCGGCTCGCGAACTCTCCCGCCGAACTCCTCGGCATGGAGTCGGAGTCGGTCTCCTCTGGTATCTTGTCGCGCTGATATCTTGTCTCGCTGGCGAGGCTCGGTGATGACCCCCTGGCACGCTCTCCAGCCTGGTCTCGACCGCCGGCGCGACCGGCCAACTCGTTGGCTAACCGGCCTGGCCGCAGTTCTGGTCGCCGCCGCAGCGAGCGCGCAGGCGCCGGACATCGCAGAGCTGGACCCGGCCGAGCCCGAGCCGGTTCTGGTGTCGCAGTGCCCGAAGGACGATTCGGATGGCGATGCGGAGGGCAAGCCGGCGGGTGGCTTCGAAGAGGCCGGGGCGCTGTCGGTGCAGGAGCTCGAGCGCCGTGGAGCGGTGATCGGCGAGATCACGGTCTCGGTGCGCGAGATCTTCGACCCCGAGCGGCCCGGTGAAGACCGCTGGGTGTTTCGGCTCGCTAACCGACTCCATCGAACTACCCGTCCGGGGGTCATCCAGCGCCTGCTGTTGTTCGAGACCGGGGACCGGTTCGACTCCAGGCTACTCGCCGAATCGGAACGCCTGTTGCGAAGTCAGGATTTCCTGATCGAGGGCGCCGCGGTGCCGCTGTGCTATCGCGCCGACGCGGGAGGTGTCGCTGGCGTCGGAGGCGCCGCTGGTGTCGTGGACGTAGGGGTCGTGACTCGCGACGTTTGGACGACCCGCGCCGCGGTCTCGGTCAAGCGCTCCGGTGGCGTCAACCGCAGCCGGTTCGAGCTCTCGGAGTCGAGCATCCTCGGGCTCGGCAAGGAGCTTTCAGTTCAGCGGACCTCGTCGGTCGATCGCGACACTTCGTCGATTCGCTACCGTGACCGGAATCTGGCCGGTACTCGTGGTCAACTCGAAGCGTTGTATGCCGACAACAGTGACGGCCGGTTCCGATTCCTGGCGGCGTCCCGCCCCTTCTATTCGCTCGACACCCGCCGGGCCGGCGCCTTCGAAGGCTGGGTCGACGACCGGGTCGACCGGCGCTACCGGCTGGGCGAGATCTTCGACGGTTTTCGCCACCGCCAGGAGCATGTGACTCTGACCGCAGGCCGCTCGCGGGGTCTGGTGGATGGACGGACCCGGCGCTGGAGCGTTGGCTTCACCTACCTCGAGGACCAGTTCGAGCGCGTGGCGGGCGAGCCCCAGCCGGTGCTGCTGCCCGCGGACCGCACCCTCGCCTTTCCGTGGCTGTCATTCCAGTCGATCGAAGACCGGTTCACGGAGGAGCGGGGCGTCGATCAACTCGCCCGTACCGAAGACCTGCAACTCGGGCGCAGCCTGTTCGCCCGGGTCGGCGTGTCGTCGAGCCTGTTCGGTGGCGACCTCGACCGACTGGTCTTCGACGGCCGGTTCGACCAGCCGCAGTCTTGGGGCGATGGCTCCTTCTTGTTCTCGAGCGTCGGAGGAGCCGGGCGCTGGGGATCCGACGGTCTCGAGAACGTCCTGGTCTCCGGGTCGCTGCGGCTGTACTGGCAGAACCTGGGTCGCCATCGCCTGTTTGTGCTCGTCGAGGCCGACATCGCACGCGACCTCGATCGCGAGCGCCAGCTGCTGCTG